>DAORCZ010000825.1:0-4170 GCA_035345735.1 Pseudomonadota bacterium
ACCGAGCTTCTTGAGGGAGAGACGCTGCGCGCCCGTCTGAACCGCGGTCCGCTGCGGGCCGAGCGCGCCCTGTCGATCGTGACGTCGGTGGCTCGGACACTCGAGGCTGCGCACAAGGTCGGCCTCGTGCACGGAGACCTCCGGCCTGAGAACATTTTCTTAGTTCGTACGACGGCCAAGAACGCGTCGGCGGGTCGTGTCATGGTCGTCGAACATGCCATGCATCACCTGCGGCGTCGCGCAGCCGGTCTCGACGATCGCCTGCCGCTATACAAGCACCTGTACCGCCCACCGGAGCAAGTCGCCGGGATGATCGGCGCGACCGAGCGCGGCGATGTGTTTGTCCTTGGGGCCATCCTCCACGAGTGCTTGACGGCCCGCCCGGCCTTCTTCGCCGAGGAAATCGAGTTCATCCTCGAGAACTTGGCCAGCCCGCCGCCACCGCTTACCCCGTCGCCAGCAACCGGGCTAAGCCGCGAGCTAGCCGAAGCCTTGACCCTGCTCATTCGCCAGGCCTGCGCCCTGCAGCTTGAGGACCGCGTGCCAAGCATGAGCGAGCTGATCGAAGGCATCGACCAGATTGTTCGCGGCTACGGCTTGAAGCTGCCTGAGCCTCCAGTCGAGGCGAAAGACGAGGTGACCCTACCCGCCAAGGCCCCGACGGCAGAGAGCCAGAGCATGAGTCGGCTGCTGCAACGCATGTCGGGAGTCTTTCCGCAGATCGCACTGCCGCCTACCGGGAGTCCCGTCACCGCCCCGATTGAGCCGACTCCAGCCGCTGGCACTGATCCGGCTGGTGGTCCAGCTGCCGTGCGCATCAGCACCGAGACCGCTGCCTCGATCCCTCGCCTAGAACCCCTGCAGCAGGAGCGCGTGAGCCGGATCCTAAAGCGCCTCTCGGGCGCGTTCCCGACGATTGCTCCGCCGGCGTCCGATGGCGATGGCGGCGCAGGCCCTGCCGCCTCCCCGCCGGTTGCCGCTGCATCGAGCCCAAGCTCGGTGGTCGTCGAGGCTCTGCCGCCCGCGCCCGCGCTACCGGTCGTAGCGTCGTCCGCAGCCACGCCGATTCCAGGGACGTCGCTGCCGCTCGAGAGCGCATCGCCGCCACCGCCGGTGGCCACTCCCGAATCGGCAGTCACTGACCCCCGTGTGGCGCTGCCTGTGCTGCCCGTCGTCGCACCGGTCGCAGCATCGCTCGCTGTGCCCGCCACACCCCCGAGTAACGTCGTTGTGGGCGCCCCTTCGACGGTCGCGCCCGACGTGCCGCCTGTCGAACTCAGCACGGCGCGTCCGCCGGTTGCCGCTACCCCGGAGCGCCCGGCTGCCAGTCCGCGCACCGCCACGCCGAGCCCAGTCGCCGACATCGCTTCAGCCCCAGCGACGGGCCTCACACCTGTTGCCCTTGGACCACTTCCGGCCGTCGCGGTTGGAGCGGGTGCGCCGGTCCCTCCGTTGGGCGACGTTGTCGGGGGCATATCCGAGGTTGCGGCGGGATCTGTCGCTTCCCGAGGTGTAACGAGCGCTGTGCAGCCTGCTCTATCCCCTGTGCCGGCCAATTCACCGTCGGCTGGAAACCCGGGGCCGGTACCGCAGCTTCGCGAGAACAGCGACGGTTCGAGAGCGGACGCTACCGCCGCGAGTCCATCACTAGAAGGGGGGGCTTCCTCCGCTTTGCCGTCCGGAACCCCGGCGCAGTCGGGAGCCGCCGCCGCTGAGCAGCCCATCACCGCGCCGATCCTGCCGCACGCCAAGCTCACCTCTGAGAGCGCTAGTACAGCGGACGCGGCTGCTCCAGCGGCTGTCCTCCCTCCGACGCTGGTAGGTGCCTTGCTGCCACTGCCCACAGCAGTAGCCGTTCCCGAAACGCCAACCCGGCCGCGTCTTGAAGTCTCGACGGAGCTGGCAGTTCCACCACTGCCCATCGGGTCGGCTCCGCCTGCGCTGCTACCGGCTCCGGTGGTGCTCCTGCCCTTGCCTCTCTCGATTCCACCGCCTGCAGCGGGCCAGGGAGGGGGGATCGCAGCGCCGCAGTCACCCTTTGGTAGCGGTGCCATCCCGTCGCTACAGAGCGCGGCCCAGCCTGCTTTGCCTTCGCTGATTTCCTCTGCGCCCACCGCCGTGCAGATTCCCAAGCCGGTGGCGCCGCCGCGCGAGACGACGCTGGCCGGCGACGACTTGGCTGAGATGCTAGAACCGTCGCAGCCAGCCATTCCACAGCCGTCGCTGTCACCCCCTGCACTGCCGGTGACCGCGGGCGTCGCTGGCCCGGGTGCTCCGACGCTCGGCCCGAGCCTGGTCGAGGGGGCTGCCCCGTCGGCGGCCAGAGAAGCGCCGCGCGCAGCGGCGAGTGATATCGGTGCCCTGCGGACGGTGGCTCAGATCGAGGCTCTGCCCGCCCCCTCACCGAGTTCGCAGCAACCGGGCGGCACTAGCGAGGACCGTGGTCGGGCGGAAGGACGGCCCCTGGCCGAGCTTGCGACTCGACCTGCACTCGCTGCTCTCGCCGAGCGGATGGCGCCTCTGCCGCCGCGTATCAACGAGCTACCGACTCAGCCAGCGGTGCGCCGCCTGCCCATCACGGAGTTGGCGACGCAGGCGCGGCTCAATGTCAGTGCGGATGGCATCGAGGTCCTAAATCCTTCGCTGTTGGAGGATGCGCATCCCTCACTTCCCCCAACGCCAGCCGCCGGCAACCCGGTCGCGGCGCCACCTCATTCGGAGACGTTGGCGGTGTCTGGGCGTGCTCCGGCCCCGTCGGGGGGGGGCACCGCATCCCCGGCTGCGCCGACCCTCCAGGCAGGCTCTGGGCCGACGGTAGCGTCACCTCCGGCTTCGCCTTCGGCAGTCACCGCACCAGAGCGAGCCCCAACTCCGCGACCGCCGCGCGTGTCGCAGCTAATTGCCGCGCTGCAGAACCAGCAGGGGCCGCTCAAGCCTGCCCCGGAGCCAGACCCAGCGCCGCCTGCCAATGTCCCGCCGGCTAGCCCAAAGGCGACAGGCGGTCAGCCTCGTGGCCTTATGCCGCCGTCGCCAGAAGCCCTGGCTCCGCTCATCAGTAGTAGCGAGACACCAGCCCTGGCTAGCAGCGTCCACGCCGCCCGCGTCTCGCCGGCGGCGGTCCCCGCGCTCACTCCATCTAGCGCGCCGGTGAGCCGGCTGGTCGAACTCGCGCTGCGCCACCAGGAAATAACCGCCGCTGGCCTGGGGGCAGTGCTGGTGCTGCTCATCACGTTGCTCTACCTCGTCGTCGTTCGCTAACTCCGCGAGTCCACAGCATTTTTTCGGTTACCTGGGGGGTTGTGTGGTGGCGTGTAGCACGCTAAAGTCCACAGCGCTTAACTCCTACCTGGGTATGTGGCAATGCTGCTCTATCGCTGGCTCAACGAGGCAACCAACTCCCGAGGGACCGCCAAAGCGCTTGTCTACCGCGACACGTATCTGTCGTGGCGTGGGCTACAGCATCGCGTCGAAAGGCGGGCGCAAGAGTTCGCGGCGATGGGCATCGAGCGCGGCCATTGGGTCGGGCTCATGCTCGGCAACGTGCCTGACTTTGCGATCCTGGCCTTGGCCCTGTCGAAGATTGGCGCGGTCGTGGTCCCGATGGACCCCACGACGGGTGTCCGTGATCTGACGCTGTTCTTGGAAGTTGCTCCGTTACGCGCGCTGATCACTCGGCCGCGTGGGGGCAACGAGCTTCCATCGGGCAGCCCGCCGATCACCAATATTCAGCGCGGTCGCCGTCGCCTAGAGCCTGAGAGCCGTCGCCGCCTGCAGGGCACGCTGCTCACTTGCTCGATCTACCGCTGCGACGAAGACCCGCCCGGTGAGGCTGAGGTCGTGCTGCTGACCGCCGACTCTTCAGGCGACCCCAAGGGCGTCATGCGTACCGCCTCCAACATGGAGGCCAGCTGCAAGAGCCTAGCGGAAGCGCTCGATGTGACGGCGGAAGACCGCATTCTCAGCACCGTGCCGCTCTTTGCCGCCTACGGCTTCGATCTGGGGCTGGCGCTGGCTCTGCGCTACGGAGCGACGCTCTATCTCGAAGACGAGGTCTCGCCGCGCCGCATCGTCAAGCTGCTGCGTGAGCAAGAGGTTGATCTGCTGCCGGCGACACCCCCGCTGTACGCGACGCTGGCCAAGCTGCCAACTGCTCGGCCGGTGAAGACCAAG
>DAORCZ010000826.1:0-4160 GCA_035345735.1 Pseudomonadota bacterium
GTAAGGCTGGGGCCGCAGCGGATCTCCTTTTTTCGACGCCCCGGCGAAAAAAGGAGTCAGCGTCCGCGGGGGCCCCAGCCGTGCAGCAAGCTCACGCCAAAGTCATTCGCAGCTGAATATGTAAACACCTTCTTCAAGGGCCCCAAAAGCGGATCTACTTCCGCCAACGCAGAAGCCCCGCGTCGTCGAGGGCAAGCAAGTACTCAGCGAGCTGAAGGCCACGCTCTGCCAGGGTGTGCGGGGACGACAGCGCAGCCAGGATCTGCCGGGCTCGCGCAGCGGAAGCGGGGTCGCCAAGCGCCAGCAGCGCCCGCGCCAGCAGAACGTTTTCGTCAAACGGCTGCTGCCGCGCAGCAAACACACCGACGGCACTGGGGTCTTTCGTGGTGGCGCGCAGGAGGACGCTCGCCTCCCGCGGCTCGCCGACCCCAAGCTCGCTAGCACGGACCGCAAAGCTGTTCAGCAGCGTGCCCAGGATGCGCTGCGCCGCCTGGCGATACCGACGGTCCCCCGTCACGGTCGAGAGAACCAACAGCCCACGGCCAAGCGCCGCCGCATCCGCCAGAAACCGCGGGGCCGGCGTCGAGCCGCGACTGCGCAAAACCGCGCCCTGGGGATCGACGCGCTCGGCCAGCAGGTAGTCGGCAGCGCGTCGCGCCTGCGCCAAGAGCGCCTGCGCCTGCGTCCGATCGGGCACGACCTGAGCCAGCGTGGCGAGGGCTGCGATCGCCAGACCGTTTTCTTGCGGATAGACGCTGCGATCGACGCGCGGAATCCCCAGGGCTCGTCGCCCCGCGTCATCGAGCCGGAAGTAGTCATGGCCATCGACAAAGCGCCCCTGCCCTTCGAAGCCACCCAGGTCGGCATCCTGGCTGACCCCGAAGGCGCCCGCCTCGTTCACCAGGAAGCGCTGCAGGTAGTCGGCGATCCGCAAGGCGTCGTCTAAATAGCTGCGCTCGCCGGTCTGCTTGAAGGCGCGCGCCAGCGCCTCGATGTTGCGCGTCTGAAACGGCAGGAGCTTCTCGAAGTGCGGGTGATTCCAGTCGCCGCCCGTCGAGTATTGGTACACGCCGCCCCACGTCGGGTCGTACAGCGCGCGCTGCGCCTGCAGTGTCTGCCGGACGCGAGCCAGGGCCTGGGCATCGCCGTGCGCGGCGCGACGAAGCTCGACTTCGATGTGCGCGCCCAGCGCCATCTTGTGCCGCTGCCCCCAGCCGCCCGCCTCGTCGTCGTAGGCCTGGTCGATGCGCAAGAGAAGCTGCGGCCCCAGCCAAGCGAGCGCCGCGAGCGGCAGCGGTCCCTCGATAAGCCCGCCCATCGCCGGGGATGTCGCGGAGTCTTTGGCGCGAGCCGACAGCGCGGTGTGCAACGCCGACAAGAGCTCTTGCGGCCTTAGATAGCCGCGAAACTTGCCCAGCTCAGCCCCCTCGGGCGTCAGGATCACCGTCGCTGGCCAGCCCCAGTTTTCGTAGCGCGCCGACAGATCAGGGCGGGCATCGACATCGGCGCGCAAGACGATGAAGTGCTGCCGCAACAGTGCCTGGACCCCCGGGTCGCGATAGGTGGTCTCGTCCATGACGTGACACCAGTGACACCACGTCGCGACGCAGTCGAGGAGCAGCAGGCGGCCGGCCTGCTTAGCCTGGGCGAAGGCGGAGGCACCGAACTCTTGCCACGGGAGCTCGCGGCCGGCGGCGGACGCTCCGGCCCGTCGGCCTTGCTGCAGCTCCAGATTGGCCTGATCCAGTCGATCGACAGCGGGCTCGGGCACGGCCTCCCGCGAAGTAGAGCGGGGCAGCGTCGCACACCCGACGAGGGACAGCGAGAGGGCGAGCCGGGGCGCAAGACGCAGCCAAGCGCGGGCTCGATGCGGCGTGGACATCCGTCCATGCTGGCAGAAGGCGGGCCGTGGGCGACAGCTTTTGCCACGGCCGAACGGCTCGGTGAGCGGCATAGGTTTGTGCTCGGCTTCGTGCTAGGGTCCGCCTCCATGGCCGCCCCACCAGTCCTCCTTATCGACGACAATCAGACGTTTGGGCAGCAAGTGGTCGCCGCCTTTGCCGATGTCGGCCTGCAGGCCCACTGGGTGGCGCGAGCCGCCGATGCCATCGCCTTCCTGGAAGCCGAGCGGAGGGCCGGGCTGCCGACCTCGCTGCTGTGCGTGGTCGATCTGGTGCGACCGGCCTCGGGTGGACGAGCGTTTCTGACGCAGCTGCACGGCCCGCTGCAGGTCGAACTCTTGGCTGCGGGCTGCGCGCCGACCAGCCTGGCGCTGGTGCCAGTCATCGGCAGCTTCCACGACCTGCCCGATGGGGTCGAGGTCCAGGTCAAGCCGATCTTCCCCAGCCAGGTGGTGGCGACGGGGCGGCGCCTGCTGGGCCTGGCTCCAGCGGTCTCGGGACGGCCGCTCTCGGGCTCGCTGCCGGCCATCGCAGCCGGTCCCACGACAGGTGGGCCACCGCGCCTAGCGCCGCCGGGTAGCGCGCCGGCGGTTGCCGATGCCACCATCCAGGTCGACACGATCGAAGAGCTCATGGACTTTGGGCCGTCGGATACCGTGCTCATGCCGCTCACCTCGCTGGGTGGGACGACAGCCGGAGCAGCCAGCGCCAACATGGAGGAGCTGGCCCGCTCGCTGTCGCTGGGTGGGTCCGATCCGGCGCTGAGTGCGGTGACCAGTGCGCCCGATGAAGCCGCCAAGCCAGCGCCGCGGCCACGCACCCGACCGCAGTTCCCGGCGATTTCGCGGCCCAATGCGGAGAGTAGCGATTCGCCGGTCGCCAGCGTCGATCCCAGCGATGTCCATACCATTCCCTTCCCGCGTCCGCTGCCGACAAGCTTTGGCCCCGGCGGAGCCGGCAGCCCCGCGGCTTCCAGCGATGCCCGGGGTGGCCCGGGTCTGTCCGAGATCGCCCAGGCCAGCGCCGCCCTTTTGGGCGCGGGCTCCTCGCCTTCGAGCCGCAGCCCAAGTCCCCCTGCTGTCGCCCGCAGCGGCGCCGTGGCCTTGAGCGGCGAGCTGGCGCTGATTCCGCTGATCGATGTCGTTGCGCTGCTCGCGCAGGTACGCAAGACCGGGGTGCTCAGCGTCCTCGGCGGTGCCAGCGGCGAAGCGCCTGAGGGGGCGAGCGGTCTGCGCATCGAGCTCTACTTCCGCGGCGGGCGTCTGGACGGGGCGCAGGGCCATGGCTTGCCGACACTGCGCATCGGTCGCTTCCTCCTGGCGCTAACCGGCCTGCGGGGCCGTGATCTCGACGATGCCGAGGCCGATCGCGGGCGCTCGGGCGGAGACGAAGACAGCCGGCTGCTCGGTCAGCGCCTGCTGCGCGCCGGCCTGCTGCGGGGCGAGGAGCTCAGTCAGGCGCTGGCCCAGCAGTGCGCGGAGCTGTTGTACGAGGCGCTGAGCCTGTCCTGCGGCCGCTTCGTCTTTACCGACTGCCGCGCCGAAGACCTGCCGCGCCGGATGCGCGAGCCGGTGCTGGGCGGAGCGCTGAGCCTGGATACCGAGGCGCTGCTCCTAGAAGGCTATCGCCGGATGCGCGAGCGCCTGCAGGTCGGACGGGACATCGAAGAGGGCGCCGTCTATCTGTCGCTGGTGAGCGGCAGTGGCCCGCTCTCCCGCCTGGGCCTGTCCGACGTCGAATCGGCGGTGCTGCTGCTCTGCGATGGTCGCCTCAGCCTGAGCGAGATCGCCCGCGAGAGCCAGCTTGCCCTGCCGACGGTCAGCCGCGCGCTCGCCCGCTTGCAGTCCCTGCGCCTCTGCCGCCGCCGCATTCCCGCCCTCCTGGCGGGCTAAGCACAAAAATACCTGTGCTCGCGCCAGGGTCTGGGCCGGCACGGGTCGAAGAGAAGTAAGATTCGGGGATGTTCTTCCTACCTCGCTCTGCCCACGCCAACCGCCGGGCTCCTAAGGCGGTGACGCTCCCTACGCTAACGCTGACCCTGACCTTGGCCGCCGCATCGCCCCTGCTGCCCTCGCGGGCGATGGCCGCTGAGACCACGGCGAGCCTGATCGAGACGGGACAGCTCAAGTTTCAAAAGGGCGATCTGCCGGGGGCGCTGGCCGCCTTCGCAGCGGCGCAGAAGCTGTCGCCGGGTGATGCCCAGCCGCTGATCCTGCGCGGCAGCGTCTACCAAAAGCTGGGCAAGCTGGCCGAGGCCGA
>DAORCZ010000827.1:0-4149 GCA_035345735.1 Pseudomonadota bacterium
TGCGCAGGGCTTTTTCGAACTCGCTCATCGCCTCGACGAGCTGATCTTGTTTCTCATACGCTTGGGCGATGCGGACCGACATCTCCAGCGACAGGGCGGCGCAGGCTTCGGCCAGGCTGCGTTTGCGCTCGCACTGCTTTTCCGCCTTGTTGAGCAGCTTGAGCGCTTTGCCAAAGTCCTTGGCCGAGAACGCCTGCAGACCCTTCCGCGCAAGCTGCGAGATGGCGTCCAGCGCCCGGTCACCCGTGCTCTCGGGCTCGCCACTGCTGGGCGCCGCCTCGCCGCCGTCCACTCCGGCTCCGGCATCGACGGGCGGTAGTGGGGCGAGATCGCTCGTGCCAGCATCGGGCAGCTCGCTCGGCGAAGCCTCCGGTTGGGCCACCGGGCGCAGCAGGCGCGGCACGCCATCGCTGTCTTTAAGTGTCGCACCCGGCTTGCTCGCGGTGGCGGGGCGGAAGCGGCTCAGGTCTCCGAATCGCGCGATCAGCGCCGCGGCTCGAAACCGCACGCCCGCATCTGTGTCCTGCTGCAGCAGACGCAGCACCGGCAGTCCGGGCGGTCCGGTCGGGCTGTCTGGCAGATCGGCGGCGACCTCGGCGACTAGGCGCCGTACCAGGCGCTCGGCATCGCGAGCCGCATCGAGCAGGAAGGGGACCGCCAGCTCAGGCGGCAGCTTGCCCAGACCTTCGACGGTCTGCATGCGATCGCCGACGTCGGGGCCGTGCAACAGGCGGTCCAGATCGCGCGGCGGCGCCACGGCTTCGCCCAGCCGGCGCAGCGAGACGAAGGCGACGATGCCGCCCTTGCCACCGCCCCCGAGCGCGTCCCGCAGGGTGGGGATACCGCGACTGTCGCCTTGCTCGGCCAGCTTCTGCGCCGCACTCAAACGGATCGCGGGGTCGGCGTCGCCAAGCATGGCCACCAGCATCGCCGCGGCGTCTTTCTGATCACTTCCCTCGACCAGCAGCTTGCGGGCTTCGCGATCGGGCGAGGCCTGCAGAGCCGCCAGAGCCGGGCGTTGAGCCTCGTCACCGAGCCGCAGGAGAGCCGTGCGAGCCAAGACCTGCTCGCTTGGTCGGCCGCTTGTGACTACGTCGCGCAGCCAGCCGGCGACGTCTTGCTTGACCTGCGCTTGACCGCCATCGCTCAGCACCTTGGCGACGCGGGAAAGGCCACGCAGCGCTTCCTCTCGTACCGTGGCTTCCGCGTCGTACAGCGCTTCGCGCAAGGCCAAGAGTGCCGGCCGCGTGCGCTTGCGACCGAGCGCTCGCACCGCGCTCTTGCGCACTCGGGCGTCGCCGTCTTTGAGCATGCCGGAGAGGGCGCCCGTCGCGGCGTCGGTCTCGATATCCCCGAGCACGGCGGTACCGGCTTGGCGCACCAGCCAGCTACTGTCGCGCACGGCATCCTGTGCCCAGGCCAGGCTCTGCTCCGACAGCACGCTAGCGTCGAGGGCCGACAGACGCAGCACCGAGATGGCGGTGGCGTGTCGCAGCCGTTCGGCGGTGCCGGCGACAAGCTTGGGCCGCAAAAGATCGATGTCGAGCAGCTGACCGCCGCCGCCTAGTCCCTCGACGGCGAGGAGCTGAGCGCTGGGGCTGGCGGCTGGATCGCGCAGCACACCGCGAAACAGATCGCCGAGCGTCGCGTGCTCAGGTCCGGCGTACAGGCGAGCCGCCAAGAGCTGCTGCGGACCCGCCTTTTCTGCGAGCTCGCGCAGCACATCGCGCCCCGCCGGCTCGCCGAGCTGGGCCAAGCGGTATGCGATCGGCAGGCGCTTCTGCGGCTGCTCCGCTGTCGCTAGGCGGGACATGAGCTGCCGCCGAGCTGACTCCTCGCCAGCCAGAGCCAGGCGCGTCAGCGCATCCAGCACGACCTCATCGGGGGGATGCGAGCGCTCAAGCAGTCCGCCCAACACGGCGCTGGCCTTGCGACTACCCTTGCCAGCCAGCACATACGCGGCGCGGAAGCGGGCGACGTCATCGCTGCTGTCCAGCATCTGCAGGAGCTCGCGCCCACCGCGCTCATCGTCGAGCAGATCGAGGGCTGTCGCCGCGGCGGCCTTCACGGTCGGCTGCGTCGCTCGCCCCAGGAGCTCAGCGAGGGCGGGGATGGCCTGGCGATCCCCGAGTTGACCCAGCGCTTCCGCCGCGAGCGCCGCGATGTCGGCGTCGGCTTCACCCAAGAGCGGGACCAGCAGCGGACGCAGCGCGACCTCGTGCGTCTTGCCTGCGGTCTGCAGCGCACTCAGACGCAGCTCGCGGGCACTTGGGTCGGGGCTGGGCTTAAGCTGACCGCTCAGCACTTGCAGTGAGCTCTGACGCACGCTGGCCAGTTCCGCGGCCGAGAGCTGGCGGCTGCGCAGCTGCTGGCTCGCGCGATACTGCCGGTATCCCAGGATGCCGACGCCCAGCACCAGCACGAGCAGCGTGACGTACACCGACAAGAGCTGCCAGCGTCGCGGGCGCAGCACCACCTGGGTCGATAGGCGGCCACTCAGCGACTGTGCCGACGCGCTGCCTTCTATCGGGATCAGCGTGTCCTCGGGGGCCAGCAGCAAAAGCTCGCGCGACAGCGCCTGCGCCAGCTCGGCCATCGACGGGAACCGCTCTTCGCGTGGCTTGGCCATGGCACGCAGCACGATGGCTTCGACGGCATCGGGAATGCGCGCATCCGGGCAGCGCTTGCGCGGCGGCACCACGGCCTCGGACACGTGCTTGAACATGACGGCCATCACGTTCGTGGGATGGTCGAACGGCACCTCGCCGGTGAGCATCTCGTACAAGATGCAGCCCAGCGCGTACTGATCGGTGCGGGCGTCGACATCGGCGCCGTCGGCCTGCTCTGGCGACATGTAGTGCGGGGTGCCCAGCACGGTGCCGGGCAGCGTCTGACGCGCCGAGAGCTCTGCCGAGCGATCGGTCTCATCCCCCGGCTGGGCCGCTGCCGCGACCGATCCACTGGCCGCCGCCGCATCCGGCGTCTCGACGCGCAGGCTTTGCGCAGAGAAGGCGATGCCGAAGTCGACGATCTTCACGAACTCTTTCTGACCGTCGCGGATCAGGAAGATGTTTTCGGGCTTGAGGTCTCGGTGAACGATGCCTTTGTCGTGCACCGCTTGCAGACCTTCGGCGATCTGGCGGGCGATCTGACAGGCGCGGGTCACGCTCAGTCGGCCGCCGTGCAGGGCTTGGCGCAGCGTCGGGCCCTGCAAGAACTCCATGACCAGATACGAGCGCCCATCAGGCAGCAGGCCAAAGTCAGAGATGTAGACGGTGTTGGGATGGCGGATCAGGGAGGCGAGCTTGGCTTCTTGGAGGAAGCGGCGCTGCGCTTCGCTGTCCTGCGGCTTGAGCAGGATCTTCACGGCGATCGGGCTGTCGAGGACGATGTGACGCCCGCGATAGACCACGCCCATGCCACCGGCCGACAGGCGCTGCTGGATCTCGTAGCGCTCACCGAGGATTAGACCGACGAGGTCATCCTGCGCGCTGCGCGCGACTCGGCTGGATCGCGAGAGGGTCTCTGCCGTGGCGCTCTGCGGGATCTGGGCCGTGGCGGCCAGCGCCTCGACGTTGCCGCCTGACCCGGGGGAACTGTTTACGGTCGGTGCCCCTGCGAGTGTGACCGCTCCGGCTGCTGGGCTGGCCAGGGTCGGTGAGCTGGCGCAGGTGTGCTCTTCATCCGCCGGGCAGAGCACGCTGCAGTGCGGACAGCGCCGTGAGAGCTGCGTAGGCGCCTGGAGGCTGGACATCGCGATCCAGTGAGTATATCGCCATTTGCCAGCCAGAGCGTGGCTGAGCCGCGTGGCTGCGACCGGGGGAAAGGTGGGTGTAGGCGAGCAGGGGCGCGAGGTTGCGGGGCGGGCAGGGGCCCGAGATGGCTGTCAGTGCTGAGGCGGCAGCTATTCGCCCTCGCCAGCCTTGTGCTTGGTGGGGTTCTTCAGATCGAAGTGCGGCATGCGGTTCGAGTCGCAGTTCGGCCCGAAGCCCTGCGCGTTGAAGTGATAGGTCAGCGAGCCCGAGCCCATGCCGGCCCGCGTGACCACCTTGAGGTCGTGCTCCTGCGCGCGCGCCGGCGAGCAGTAGGACAAGAGATAGAAGCTCTTGGTGTAACCCTCGACGCGCTGGGCAACGTCGTCGAAGGCCT
>DAORCZ010000828.1:0-2434 GCA_035345735.1 Pseudomonadota bacterium
TGGATGAAGGAATAGATGATGAAAAAGATGATCAGCGCAGCCTCGACCACCGTAGAGATGACGAAGGCGGCGTAGAGGAGCGGGCGCTTGCGCTTTTTGTCTTCTACATACCGATCAAACATTGCCTACTCCTCCGCGGGCTGCTCGTCGTCGTCAGCAGGGGCTGGCGCCGCCGGCCGCGCGGGGCTCGGAGGCGGTGGGGTGGCTGGCGCTGCCGCAGGGGCCGCGGCCGTGGGTTTCGCCTTGGGGGTGGACTTTGCGGCCTTCGGGGCCACAGGCTCCGCCGGAGCGGCAGGCTTCGCGGCTGGTGGGGCCGGGGCGGCTGGCGCGGGGGCCGCAGGAGCCGCGGGCTTGGCCGCTGGAACCGGGGCTACTGGAGCGGGCGCAGACGGAGCGGCAGGCGCCGGGGTCGCGGCCGGAGCGGCGGGTACGGCCGCGGCAGCGGGGGCGGCTGGAGCACCAGGGGCGGCGACAGCACCTTCGGGAACCGGCATGCCGGGATAGCTCGCCGGGACGCACGGTGCCGTGAGAGGCGGCGGTGGTGGCGGTGGCTTGCGGCTCTTCTTGGGGTTGGGATCGGGGGGCGGAGGCAGCGGACAGGCTGGCGGGATCGCGGTATCGACCGACTTCAGGGCCTCGACACTCTGCGAGGTCTGCCAGACCTTGATCTCGGCCTCGGCGGGCGCGCCACCGTCGGGGTTGTTGGTGGGGGCGCTGGGGGCTGCGGCGGCTCCAGTGGCCGCTTTCTGCATCGCCAGTGCCAAGCGCACAAGGCTGGTCGCCTGGTTCAGATCGGCGCGCTTGAAGTCATCGCTGGCCGCGGCGTACGAGCGCTCACGCAGGAGCAAGTTGGCGTAGACAACCGGCGTCGGGGCTTGCGGCGACAGCTCGATCGCCTTCTTCAACAGATCGATGCCCTCGTTGGCCTTGCGGAATCGCCACTCCGGCGCCTTCGTCAGGTTGCCCTTGCGCTGCTCCATCGGCGTGCGGCACTGACTGTCGTTGCACAGGTCATCCCAGTTCATGATCGCCAAGGCGACGAAGCCGTCGGTGTCCTTGGGATTGGCCTTGACCCGACGTTCCAGCCACATGCGCGCATCGTCGTTCTTGCCGATGCTCTTGGCGATGTTGCCCAGGATGGTCAGCGCTTCCAGGTCGGGATTTTCGCGATCGACCTGCGGCTTGAAGAACGCAACCGCATCGTCGTAGCGGCGCGCATCCACAAACGTCTGCAGCAGGTAGTCCCGAGCCCGCTGCCGCTGCTCCGGCTTCAGCTCGGGCATCTCCATGTACTGCTTGAACGACTTGATGGCGACCTCGGCCGCCTCCGCGCCCTCTTTGCCGCGCGGATTCTGCTGATAAAGCTGCAGGTGCGTGAAGCCGCGGTTGAGGATGATCGGCGCCACGGTGGAGTCGATCTCGGCCGCTTGCTTGAACAGCTCAGCCGCCGCCTTGATGTCCCCGTCCCGATACTTCTCGACGCCTTTTTGCGCCCGTGCTCGCGCCCGCAGCGTATCGCAGCTCACCTGGCCCAGTGCTAGGCCGGCGACCGCCACAGGCCAGGCCAGCCTCCAGGCGACAGAACCGAGGACACGTTGGATGCCCATGATGCGGCGCACCCTAACAAGTTATTCCCGAGCATCGCAACGATTTTTCACGGTTTTTCGGCCGTGTCTTTAACGCCCGCAGATGCGCCGAAGGTTCGAGCGCAAGGCAGGCTCTGTGGCAACGGCGCGCGCGCGTCAGCGCATTGACACAGACCGGTGTACGGCAGTAAAAAGGCGCGTTTTTCGGCGCCCCTTATGGTTCTTCCTGCGGGGCACCCTCCACTGCAAAGAGGCAAGAATGGCTCAAACGTACGATACGGCGGACCTGCGCAAAGGGCTCAAGATCATGGTCGATGGAGCCCCCTTCATTGTCGTCGAGGCGCAGTTCGTAAAGCCCGGCAAAGGCCAAGCGTTCACCCGCACAAAAATGAAGAACCTGCTCACGGGTGGCGTGATCGAGCGCAACATTCGCTCGGGCGAGAAGATGGATGGCGCCAACGTCGAAGAGCGCAAATTCCAATTCTTGTACAAGGAAGGCGACGACAGCTTCGTCTTCATGGATGAGCAGACCTACGATCAGGTCAGCGTGCCGGCCGAAGTCGTGGACGAAGAGTGGCGTTTCCTGAAGGAAAACCTGGTCGTCGATCTGACGTTCTACAACGAGCGGCCGATCTCGGTGACGTTGCCCAACCACGTGCAGCTCAAGGTCATCGAGACCGAGCCCGGCGTGCGCGGCGACACTGCAACTGGCGCCAGCAAGGCGGCCAAGCTGGAGACCGGGGCGAGCATTCAGGTGCCACTGTTCGTCAACGAGGGCGACGTACTCAAGATCGATACCCGCGAGGGCACCTATCTTGAGCGCTCCAGCCGCGCCTAAGCATTGACGG
>DAORCZ010000828.1:2534-4147 GCA_035345735.1 Pseudomonadota bacterium
GATACCCGCGAGGGCACCTATCTTGAGCGCTCCAGCCGCGCCTAAGCATTGACGGACGCTTCCAAGCCGCCGGTCGCTGTGGATCGGGAGGCCGCGGCTGAGCTGTATAGCCATCGCCTGGCGTCGTGGTGGGCGGCACCAGCGGATGCCCGCGCTGTGTTGTGTGGCCGTCTCACGCGACTTCTGGATGCGGGGTCGGTAGCGCTGTTCGACGATGGAGAGAGCAGTGCTTGGCTGAGGTTGACGCCGGCTCAGCAATCAGCGGTGGTGGTCGGTGACTACGTCGCAATCGTGCCGCGGCGTTTGCCTTCAAACGACCAAGCTGCGCAGGTGCCGGGGACGCCGACCTTCTGCGCGATTGAGCTGCAGCGTCTGTCTCGACCGTCGGGAGGTCTGTCGTTTCTTTCGCCGGGCAGCGACTGGTATCGCTTGCAAGAAGCCGGGCGTCGACGGGCCCGCGGGTTGCAGATTCGCTCTCGCTTGGTCGCGGAAATGCGCGCCTTCTTTGCGGCGCGTGACTTCATCGAGATCGAAGCCCCGCTGCAGGTTCCGTCGCCCGGTCTAGAGCTGCACCTTGCCGCCTTTGCGACGGAGCCAGGAGGACGCTTCCTGATTACTTCCCCGGAGTATCAGTGCAAGCGGCTCCTCGCCGGGGGACTGCGCCGCATCTATTCGCTGGGCAAGGTATTCCGCGCCGGAGAGGCCGGGCCGCACCACAACCCCGAGTTCACGATGCTGGAGTGGTACCGCGCCTTCGCTGGCTGGGAAGCCGTGGCGGATGATGTCGCCGCCCTGTGCGCCGAGCTTGCAGCGGCGCGCCCGGGGGGCGATGGGCAGCCCCGTCTTTCTTATCGCGGACGCACGCTGGATCTCGCACTGCCCTGGCCCAAGCTGTCGGTCGCCGAGGCGATGTCGCGCTATGCCGGTGTAACGCTGCGCGGCGACGAGACGGTGGACGAACTACGTCAGGCCCTGCACGCAGCCGGTCACCACCCCAGCGAGCCGAGCGATCGCCCACCGAGCTGGGATGAGCTGTTCTTTCCGGTGTTTCTCGATCACGTCGAGCCCTGCTTGATGCAGCCGCCAGGGCAGGATCGGTCGGCGCCGCTGCGACCGGTGGTGCTCTACGACTGGCCGCTCCACCTGTGCGCGCTGGCTCGCCCTCGGCCTGATAACGCTGCAGTCGTCGAGCGCTTCGAGGCCTATGTCGCGGGCGTCGAGCTGTGCAATGGCTTCGGCGAACTGTGCGACCCTGTCGAGCAGCGCCGCCGTCTGGAGCTTGACGCGCAGAAGCGCAGCGAGCGCGGCCTGCCGGTCTATCCGCAAGACGAGCGCTTCTTATCGGCCCTCGCGGCGGGCATGCCGCCTTCCGCCGGCGTTGCTCTGGGCGTCGATCGACTGCTCATGCTGCTGAGCGATGCAGAGCACATCCGCGAAGTTCTGCCGTTCGCTAGCGATGAGCTCTAGCCCGCAAGCACGCCGCAGTAGCCGCAGCTAGTCATCCCCAGCAACTTGTGAGAGTCTTCTACGACACGTTTAAGCCGAGGCAGCCGTCTGAGTTCGCCTCGCAGTGAAAGGATCCCTGATGAAACGCAGTGCCCTTGTCGTGCTTC
>DAORCZ010000829.1:0-4144 GCA_035345735.1 Pseudomonadota bacterium
TGGGAGACTTCTTGGTGCCGGCGCTCAAGCGCGGGCTGATGCAGCACGTAAGCGGTCTGTGGCACCTCGATATCGATGATGCGGCGATCGAGGCGCTGCTGGCCGAAAACGACAAGGTGCACCGCCTGTCGATGCTGACCATGGTCGGCGGCTTCTTGGCGGTGCTGCGCAAGACCGGACGCCTGCGTCGGCTGTTCGTCGGCTTCACCATCCTGCGCGGCGTCGAAGAGACCAGCCGGGCCTTCCACTTGGCGACGCTGCTCGATCATTACTGCGCTCGCCACAGCGTCGGTGCAACGATTCACGAGCGCGAGGCCAAGCGGCTGCGCGAGATCGCCGACGCGGCCGTGGCGGCGGCACAGCAGCAGGTCGCGGCCACTTTCCTGCAGAACGCCGTCGAGCAGGGGTTGCGACTCTTGCAGGCTGTGCCCTCGTGGGCGCTGGCCAAGGTCGGCCGAGCCCCCATGGAACCCCCAGCGCCAATCCCCGAGGTCACGCAGAGCGCGCGCTCGCTGTTCCGTGACCTATCAGCGCGGCGCTACTTTGCGAATGTGCTAAATAGCTTCGACAAAAAATGGCGCGAGGCCACGCCCTAAAACAGACGCCAAATACCCCCCAAGAGGTCCCATTGTCAGACGAAACTCCCGTCCCCAAGAAGTCGTCCTCCTCTCCTCCCAAGTCGAAAGCGGCGCGGTCGAGCAAGCCGCCGGCGAAGTCCTCCCCCAAGGTGTCGTTAGCCAGCGCTGGGTCGGAACGCCCAGAGGCTGCCGCGTCGGTGGATCCGGCGAAGGCCCAGGCCGATGCTCGTTCGCGGGAGAAGGCGCTGTGCGCAGCGCAGGCCGCGATCGACAAGAAGGGTCTTGGGCCGGTGCTTTTGGATCTGCGGGAACAGAAGAGCTACACGGACTATCTGCTGGTCGTCTCCGGACCCGGTCCGCGCGCGACCAAGGCGGTGGCCGAGAGCGTGCAGGAGACGATGGCGGAGCACGGCTATCGCGCCATTGGCGTCGAAGGCGTGCGCGAGGGGCGCTGGGCGCTGCTCGACTACGGCGACCTCGTCGTCCACGTCTTCGATCATCCGCTGCGCGAGTTCTACGATCTGGAAGGGATGTGGTTCGACGCGCCCAAGCTTGAGCTACAAGTGCCGCCCGAGCAGCGCATTGTGCCGGGTGCTCTGTCCTACGCCGACGATGCGGGCGAAGGATACGGGCTGTCAGAGTAAGCGGGGAAGTGAGGCGGCGCGGGCTGGCCGCCTGGGATCGAAGCGGGGGGGATCGACTACTTGGTCTTGTGCTTCGTGATGTAGTCGATGGCATCGCCGACGGTCTTGATCTGCTCAGTGTCCTCGTCGGGGATCTGCATATCGAATTCTTCTTCTAGCGCGAGCACAAGCTCGACGACGGCCAACGAGTCGGCCTTCAGGTCGTCGATAAAGCTGGCTTCGCGCTTGACCTTTTCGGCGCTCACTTCCAGCTGTTGGCAGATGATCTCTTTGACCTTTTCTTCGAAATTTTCGACGGACATTGCTGTCTCCCGTTGCCAGGGTTGTTCGAGTGACGAAAGAACTTAGAGCATGTAACAAGAGCCCGCGCGTTTGGTAAAGCGGGATTCGCTGGCGCAGCGCTAGGTTCTTGCTGGAGTCTCCGAGGCTGTGTACGGATGGTCGGGGGAGTCGGTGGTCGACGGGCCTATCAGCCGATCATCAGGCCGCCGTTGACGCGCAGGACTTGGCCCGTGATGTACCCGGCCGGCAGCGACGCAAGGAAGGCAACCGCCGCCGCGACATCTTCCGGCTTGCCGGTGCGACCCAGCGGGATCTGCGCGCTGAGCTGTTTGCGCATCTCGTCGCTGAGTGTGGCGCGCGTCATGTCGGTGTCGATATAGCCGGGCGAGACCGCGTTCACGGTGATGCCGCGCGAGGCGAGCTCCCGAGCCAGCGTTCGGGTCAGGCCGAGGATGCCCGCCTTGGCGCTGGTGTAGCTGACCTGACCGGCGTTTCCGGTCTCGCCAACCACCGACGTAAGGTTGATGATCCGCCCGCTCTCTTTGGCTTTGAGCAGGAGGCGTGACGCAGCGCGGCAGAGGAAGAACACCGACGTCAGGTTGGTGTTGAGGACGCGCATGAAGTCCGCCGTCTTGGTGCGTAGCAGCAGGCCGTCGATGGCGATGGCGGCGTTATTGACCAGCACGTCCAGGCGGCCTTCCCGCTCGCCGATGCCCTTGATGGCTGTCTCAACCGCGGCTTCGTCAGCGACGTCAAACTGGGCCAGCCGGCCGTGCTCGGGGCCACCGATTGCAGCCAGGGTCTCTTCGGCGGCGGCCTGGTTGCTCTGGTAGTTCAGGATGACGAATAGGCCGTCTCGGGCCAGCGCTTCGGCGATGGCGCGACCGATGCCGCGCGAGGCACCCGTGACCAATGCGACACGGCGGACCGGAGCCGAGCTCTCTTGGGCTGTCATGATGTTCTCCGAGGGGAAGCGTAGGGATTGCGGGATTCTTTATGCTGACTTAGCCGCGGCCAGCGGTCGCAGCGCATCCAGATCGGTGGGGTTACCAAAGGCGTGCAGGGGGACCGCAGGGAGGATGCGTTTGATCATGCCGCTGAGCACGCGCCCGTGACCCACCTCGACGATCGCGTGGGCCCCGAGGGTGGCCAGCTTTTGCACGCAGCGCTCCCAGCGCACGGTGCCGGCGACTTGGCGGACCAGGCGGCTGCGCACCGCTTCCCCGGTGTCTGAGAGATCGGGATACGGCTCGGCATCGATGTTGGCGACGACGGTGCACTGCGGGCGGGCGATTGCCACGCTGGCGAGCTCGCGGGCCAGACGGTCCGCCGCCGGCGCCATCAGGGCCGAGTGGAAGGGGGCGCTGACCGGCAGGAGCTTGACCAGCCGACTGCCCGCCGCCTTGGCCAAGACAACCGCGCGCTCGACGGCGGGACGGTGGCCCGAGACGACGATCTGTCCCGCTCCGTTTTCATTCGCCGGCTGACAGAGCTCGCCATCGGTGCTGGCCTGCGCGCAGATCTGCAGGACCACGTCGGACGAGAGACCGACCATCGCCGCCATCGCGCCTTGGCCCTCGGGCACGGCTTCCTGCATGAACTGTCCGCGCAGGTGCACCAGGCGGATGGCATCTGCGAAGCTCAGCACGCCGGCTGTCACGAGCGCCGAGTACTCGCCCAGCGAGTGGCCGGCCGCAAGCGTTGGGCGTAGGCCTAACTCGCGCGCAAGCACCGTCGCCGCAGCGATCGAGGTGAGGAGGAGGGCCGGCTGCGTCCACTGTGTCCGCATGAGCTCATCCTCGGGCCCGTCGAAACATAGGCGGCTCAGTGGGTGGGAGAGCGCAGCATTGGCCTCCTCGTAGAGCGCGTGCACGTAGGGGTAGGCATCGTAGAGCGCGCGTCCCATCCCTACCTGCTGCGAGCCCTGGCCGGGAAAAACAAAGGCAAGCATCGTTGTCAGTGCTCCACTCGGTCGAGGATTGGACGTTACCAGCGCACGACGGCTGCGCCCCAGGCCAGCCCCGCACCGAGCGCACAGAACAGCAGGCGGTCGCCCTTTTTGATGCGGCCATCGCGCACCGCTTCATCGAGCGCGATCGGCACCGACGCCGACGAGGTGTTCCCGTAGCGATCGATGTTGATGTAGAAGCGCTCCATCGTCACGCCGAGGCGCTGGGCCACGCCTTCGAGAATCCGCAGATTCGCCTGGTGCGCGACGATCAGATCGATGTCGCTGGCCTTAAGGCCCTGGCTGCCCAAGGCGGCCAAGCAGGCCGAGGCCAGGTTGCGCACGGCATGGGTGAAGATGACCTTGCCTTGCATGTGGATGAAGTGTTTGCCGTCGGCCAGGGTCTGCTGGCTGGTGGGATGTAGGGAGCCGCCGCCGGGAATGGACAGCGCTTCGGCCTGCGTGCCGTCAGCGAACAGGTGGACTGATAGCACCCCTCGACCATCGGCCATCTCTTCGTCGCTGGCTAGGCCAAGAATCGCGGCGCCAGCCCCATCGCCGAACAGCACGCAGGTGCCACGATCTTGCCAGTTCACATAGCCTGAAAGGACCTCGACCCCGCACAGCAGGATGCGCTTGTACAGCCCGCTGCGCAGCAGGCCTTCGGCGACGGCCATGCCGTACAGAAATCC
>DAORCZ010000830.1:0-4142 GCA_035345735.1 Pseudomonadota bacterium
GCAGCGTCGGATCGCCACCGGTGATCTGCACATTGGTGTGCACGCCGAAGCGATCCTTGATGTAGTCGAGCTTGCGCTTCAGCTCGTCCATCGGCGGATCGGGCACTGACTCGGAGTATTCCGAGAGGTAGCAGAGGGTGCAGTCGAGGTTGCAGCGCTGGGTGATCTCCAGCGCGACACAGCCGATGGTCGATCGCTGCCCCAACACCTGATTGGGCCGACGAAACGCCGGCTCGGTGTCAGCGAGTCGCTGCTCACGCCGTCGCTGTTTGTGTTCAAGTTCGCTCGCGGAAGGCGTGTAGTGGAACTTCATCTTGCGTCCTCGTATAGCCGCCTTAGCGCTGCAGGATCGATGCCGGCGTGGCAGCCGATGCGCAGTGCCCACATCAACAGAATCGTGCGAAAGACTCCACGCTGCTGCCAGCGCCGAGCCGAAGTGAAGACCTCACGGTGCAGACAGACAAAGCGTCCGCGTCCACGGGCCCGGGTGATCAGGTCCAGGTCCTCGCACAGCGCCATCTGGCGATAGCCGCCCAGGTCGGCAAACAGCGATCGGCGCATGAAGATCGCTTGGTCGCCCGTCGCCGAGACCAACAAGCGACTGCGCAAGCTGATTAGGCTACCGACCAGCCGCAGCACGGGGTCATCCGACTCGATGCAGACGGAAAAGCAGCCAAAGTCGGCCCCGGAAGCCAAGGCCTGCTGCGCGGCCAAGACGTGCTCAGCGGTAAACGTCGTGTCGGCGTGCAGAAACAACAGCGCGTCGGTGCGACAGTGCGCCGCCCCGGCATTCATCTGCTGCGCTCGACCGCAGGTGGACTCGATGACGGCAAAGCCAGCCTCTCGCAGCTTAGACACGGTGTCGTCGCGGCTGCCGCCATCCACCAAAAGCGTCTCGTGCGGGGCCAGACTGCGCAGCCGAGGGGCCAGCTTGTCGACGCTGGCAGACTCATTTAGGACCGGGACCACGATGGCGATGCTCGGCAGCACCCGCCTAGTATATCGCGCGCTTCAGGAGCCGATCCCGCTCAGCCATGGCTGTTGCTGTTCGATGCCGGTGTGGAGGGATCACGATAGGACTGAAGGTCCAGCCCATAATCGACGCTGGCCAAGCGGCGCAGATGACGGCGTGAGTAGCCGGTCAGGCGCTCAAGCAGGCTGAGGTTGCCCTTGTGGTTGCGCAAGAGCCCGTCCAGCGTCTCGCGCGAGGGCGGCGTCTCGCCGGGGGCGTGGGCGGGACGACGCGGCGACTCGGCGGGCGGTGGGCTGTGGCTGCTTCCGGGCGTCGCGGTGGCGCTTCCCGCGTCGAGTACCGGCCGCTTGTGAGCCAAACGGCGCAGAACCTGGACCTCGCCTCGCGGCAGCTCATCGACCATCAGGTTGCGCAGCTCGCGCACGTTGAGGGGCCAGTCGTAGCTCAGCAGGGCCGCGACCAGCTGCGGCGAGATGCGCAGCTTGGGCCCGACGAAGTGGCGGGCCAGAAGCAGGATGTCCTCACGACGCTCGCGCAACGGCGGCAGGCGCAGCACCGCACCTGCCAAGCGGGCGAGGAGCTCCTCGCGGAAACGCCCAGCCCGCGATGCCGCGTCGAGGTCGCGATTGGTCGCGGCGATCACCTGGACATCGACCGGCCGCACGACGGTATCGCCCACCCGACGGACCTCGCGCTGTTCCAAGACCCGCAACAGCTTGGGCTGCAGCTCCAAAGGCAGCTCACCTATCTCGTCGAGGAACACCGTGCCCCCGTCCGCCCGCTCGAAGGCGCCGATGTGGTCAGCAGTCGCCCCGGTAAACGCGCCCCGCTTGTGGCCGAAGAGCTCGCTCTCGATCAGATTGTTCGCAAGCGCGGAACAATCAATGACGACCAGCGGTTCGCCAGCGGTCGGACGCTGCGGTCGGGCGCCCGGGCCGGCGGCGGTGCGCGACAGACGGGCCAGCGAGGCCAGGGCCTGCGCCACCTCTTCTTTGCCGGTGCCGCTCTCGCCGAGTACCAAGACGCGGCTGCGCAGACGAGCCAGCGATGGCAGCTCGGCCCGCAGTCGCGAGATGCCCAGCGACACCCCAAGCAGTCCGGTCAGCGCTTGGCTCTGGGCATCGCCGTGCGGATCGGCGCCCGGATCGCCAAACACGGGCGGCTCGCAGCGGCAGATCAGAAAGGAGTGTCCGACCTGCAGCACATCCCCGCTCAGCAGGCGACGCTCCTGGCCAGGCAGAAGGCGCTCCCCATTGACCAGCGTGCCGTTCTTGCTGCCGATGTCCTGCAGCACCGGGCCGTCGCTGCCCACCCGCAAAAGGGCGTGCCGACGGGACACCATGCCGTCGTCGAGCCCCAGGTGGCGGGTGGGTACGCTGGCCATGTCGCCGCCATCCCCCCAGGACTCGTCGCCGACCCAGTCCTCGCGGCGTCCAATGCCGATCAGTTGTCGCCGACCAAGCTCGATGACCTGCGTCGAATCGGCGACCCCCACTTCCCCTTCGTACAGCGTGCGCAGCTGCCAGAGCGACGGAATGGCAGTCATGCCGGTCATTACTGGGCGCTGCGTAATCGTTTGGCGCATCCTCTGCTCCTCTGCTGAGTTCCTGCGTACCTTCGTAATCGAGATCACTCTCTAGTACGCCGGCCGGACCTGCCGCCTGACGCCCATGGGCGCAGCCGAGGATTCCGGTTCGGGTACGAGGAGCAAGGCGCCGGACAACTCTCGATCATCGCGTAAGAATCTCCGACAGCCCCTCGACGCACCGTGATACGCTAGCTGGTGACGACGCAACGTTTGGAAGCTCTCCATGACGCGACGTACGGTGATGCCTGCGGGGGCGGTATCGCGACGACAGCTGATCGCGCGTGCCTTGTTTGGTGGCGGCCTGGTTGGGCTGCGATCTCTAGCTAGCGGCCTGCCGGCCGCCTTCCTGAGCCTGGCCTGGTCACGTCGCACCCAGGCCGAAACAGCAGCAGCGGCGGCAGAGCTGACCTGCGGCGACAAGGCAGCGGCGCAATACGTGATCTTCAGCACGTCGATTGATGGCGATCCGGTCAACGTCAATGCGCCGGGCACGTACGAACAGCCGGGCATCTTTCATCCCGCGGATCCGCAAATGGCGCCGACTCGGCTCTCGCTGTCCGGGCAGCCAGTGCTCGCAGCCAAGCCCTGGGCCTCGCTGCCGCAAAAGGTGCTGGATCACACCTGCTTCTTTCACCTATCGACCCGCGTCAACGCCCACCCCCAGCTACCCAAGGTCCTGCGGCTGTGGGGACCGGCAGCCAGCGAGATGCTGCCATCGAGCATCGCTCGCTACACGGCCGGCTGCCTGGGGACAAGTCAGCCTGAGCCACTGGACGTCGGACCACCGCCAACGGGCAATCGCAGCAACACGCTTATCACCTATGAAGGGCACCCGCTGACCCACCTGACGCCGTCGGATCTGCGCGATCTTTTGGCGGGTCCAGGGGGACCCCTGGCGACGCTGGGGGCTGCTCGCGATCAGGTGCTGGGCCGGCTGTTGCCGATTCTGCGCGAGCAGGGGGGCCGCGCCTTCGCGGGACAGATCGAGGACCGTGCGCTGTCGAAACGCCAGGCCAAGGCGCTAGGCGAGCAGCTACGCACCGACTTGGCCGCCATTCGCGACGATGGTCCGGAGGCACAGGTCCTGGCTACCGTCGCACTTTTGCGGATGAACTGCGCGCCGCTGGTGACGTTGCGCATTCCCTTTGGCGGCGACAACCACTTTGACTACGGCCTACAGCGCGAGACGGCCGGCACGGTGGCAGGGGTGGGGCAGCTCAACCTCCTACTAAACAAGCTCAGCCAGTACGGTCTGAGTGAGCGCACCACCTTTGCGATGCTTAACGCCTTTGGCCGCACGCTGCGCAAGAGGGGGATCGCCGGACGCGAGCACTGGGCACATCACCACACGGGCCTGCTGATGGGTCGCGGCTTTCGGGGCAGCGTGATCGGCGGCGTGGCCCCCGGCGAGGGCGATTTCTGTGCGCTGCCGATCGACTCACAGAGCGGTCGCGGAGACGAGCACGGCGATATTCCCGTGGCCGAATCGCTTTCGGCTTTTGCCCGCACGCTGCTGCGAGGCGTCGGCGTTCCCGAAGGTCAGCTAGGGCAGCTTGTCCCAGGCGGGAAGGTGGTGCGGGC
>DAORCZ010000831.1:0-4128 GCA_035345735.1 Pseudomonadota bacterium
CGTCACGCCCCCGGCTCCATATGGCGGCGGGAGCGGTGGGGGCGGCATGGGCTCGTTCCGCACCTTCGAGCTGTTCGGGGTCATGAACGGGATGGCAGTTCCCCTCGCCCAGGTGGTCTCCTGCGATCGCGTCACCGGAATCTGCACGGTGACGCCGGGCGGCCGTGTCATCGTGGGCGAGCAGCCGAACGAGGGCTTCGGACTGGCCGGAGTCCCCGGCCGCTGGCAGATGTACTACGGCGGGCGCAGCCCCGCGGAGTTTGGTCTGGACGCCGACAAGGGCGTGCTCGGCTCCGATGGGTCACGGGGCTGGGTCTTGGATGCGCGCTTCCTCTCCCAGATCTTCGGGTCGGGCTGGCGCATGGCGGTCTATTCGTAGCAGCAACAGCATTGAACGCGCCCCAAGCGGGCTTGGAGATGGCAACTATGGCACGAGACATTACGATCCGAGTGAATGGTCAGAACCCCGATGGAACTCTGAACGTCAGCCAGGTGGGCGGCGATTCGGGGAACCCCTTCGGGGGTGGAGGCTCCCAGAGCCAGTCGATGGTTCCCTACAACCCGAGCGCGGCCGGCGTGCCGGCTCCCACGGGCGGCTTCCGCGCCCGCATCGGCAACGTCGATGTGGCTTTCGCCTCGGAGGCCGACTACCTGAAGGCCGACAAGGCGCTGCGCGAGATGCGCCAGCAGGAGATGATCCCGACGGTCGGCGGCTACGGTGGCGGCATGGGCGGCACCAGCGGCTTCGTCCGCACCGGAGCGAACGCGGCAGAGGCCGTCGGGAGCTTCCTGGCGGGCCGCAACATCCGCCGCAAGGTGGAGGACGTTCAGGACGCCATCGACGACAGCCGGGCGGCGCTCGCCGAGCTGGACGCGCTCGCCGCGTCCGGCAAGTACCCCGAGCTGATCCCGATCCTGCGCCGCGCCTTCACCGCCGAGCGCGACGCCACCGAGGCGCACCTGGGCGCGTTCGAGGACCAGCTCACGGCCCTCGACATCGGCGCCGGCTCGGGCGTGGCGAAGGTGGTCGCCGATCTGGTGCTCGACCGGCCGTCCTCGCCCATGGAGAACCAGGGCGGCGGCATCGGCACCGCGCTGGCGGTGGGCGGGGCGGGGCTCGGCATCGGGCTCCTGCTCAGCCGGGACAACAGGGACGACCGCCGGTCGCGGCGGCGCTAATTCACAACAGTCTGAATCTCGATACAGGAGGCTATCGCAAATGCAGGAATCCAAAGTTGGTGGCGCCCTCACCGGCGCAGTGATTGCCGCCGCTGCGAACTGGGCGCGGTACGATGATGATACGCAGCGCCGTCTGCGCAATGTCCGTCAGGACGCCGAGCACGCCTTGGAGGTCGTCCGCGACATGCAGAGCCGCGGAGAGGCCATCCGCAGCCGGCTCCCGACGGTGAACGATGCCCAGGTCGGCATCGCCCTGGCCAACTCGACCGAGCCCACGCCGCAGGCCGTTCCGACCAGCGGCGCCCCGGCCCGGCCCGATGTGTTCTCGACGATGGAGACCGCCGTGGCCGACATGAGCTGGCCGCCCCAGCCGGGCCAGTACGACGACCGCGGCATGGTCCGGCAGGTCGGCGAGCTGACCGCGACCTTCCTCACGCTCACCTTCGAGGAGGTGCGCGCGTGGGTGCAGGGAATGGCGCAGACCAAGCAGCCGTCGCGTGACGCCAAGGTCCAGATCTTCTACGCGGCCAACAGCCTGATCTCGACGATCAGCACGCTGAAGCTGTCGTGGCAGGACTACAAGGACGCCTGGGCGCGTCTGTTCACCGGGAGCGGTGGCATCGCCGGTGGTGGTGGCGGGCCGAACCCGAGCACGACGCACACGTCCGTCTCCAATCCGCCGTACATCTCCCAGATGGACGGCGGCCTGGTGTCGGCCAAGCCCCTCGGCCTGCCCGAGCTGCCTCTGGGCTACGAGCACCAGAACACGGACGCGGCCAACAAGTGGCGGATCTCCGTCGGTGGGGCGAACGTCAACGCCGACACCAACATCCTCACCGTCACCTTCGGGTCCACGTACACAAAGAACGGCAAGCCCTATCAGCCGGTGGTCAGCTCCAGCGACTCGCGCTTCTACATCGGCTCGATCTCGCCGGGCGGCTTCGTCGTCAGGAACAACGTCCAGCTCCCCGCTGGCCAGTCGTTCGACGTGTTCTTCGGGGTGAGCGGCGGCTGCTGCTAAGGAGAGCCGATGTCCTACGCCGACGAGATCAAGAAGATGACATCCGATCCGGGGGCTCGGCGGCTGGGCGCGATTGCGGACGACCTGGCGGCGAAGATCGCCGTGCTGGAAAAGAAGGTGGCTGACTGCTGCGGCAGCGGGGGCACCCCCCTCAGAGCCAACCAGCCGCCCGTCGCAGACGCTCCCGCCGCGGACCAGCCGAATCCAGCCTAGAAACCGGCCCCCAGCCTGGGCTAGCATGCTCGTCATGCGGCCCTTTCTCTCAATCACCCTCAGCGTTTTTCTGGCCGGTTGCTTTCAGCCGGACCCATCCAAAGTCACAATCATCTGCTCCAGCGACGCTCCGGGGCAATGCCCCGAGGGGCAGCGGTGCCTCAATGGGCAATGCGGCGTCGCCGACCCCGCTGTTTCCGATGCCGGCCCCGTCGATAGCGGCTCGGACGCGGCGACGCCCCAGCCAGACATGGCGGTCGCTGGCTGCAAGACGGCCATCGCTGTGCCGGTCGCCGATTCGGCGGCCTGCGATTCAGTGGCCGGCTTCTTCATCGCGGATCAGCCGGCGTACTGGATGGGTACGATGTCCCAGGAAACGTGTGGGACGGCTATTAGCAATCAGCTTTTCTATGGCTGCGGTGCCGCGGGACGCACGGGGGCGAAGAAGTGTGGCGGGCTGCCGCGGGTGATTGACCTGGGCTCGGGGTGGACCAGTTCAAACGGCACTCTCGCGAACGCATCGAATACGCAGGCGAGTCAGGGCGTACTCTGCTGCAAAGCGGGATTCAAAGCGGTCGGCTGCCCTGGTGCTTTCGCGATGGGCGACGCGAGCAAGCAGTGCGCGCCGGGTTGGGCGCCCTGCCAGACGCTCCCTTAGCGGCGATTCAAGCGCTCTCGCAATGGCGGCTGCAAACGCCGCCATCTCTCTCGGCGAAGCAGCCGTTCCTGAACGGGAAACAGACAGCTCAAGTCCTCCCTTGCACCGTCGAGAGCGTCACATTAAAATCTGTTGATAGGATCAACGATGCCTCGCTATGGGTGGTCGAGGGGCGGCTCTCGGTAAACGAGGGTTGGCAAGGCAGCGATAACAGCTAGTTCGGCTGCCTGTTCCCGATCGGATGATCGCTCATCAGAGGCGAGCGATCTCGGCGAGCCGCCAAGCGTGCTTACAGCAACGCGGCGGCTTCGTTGGCCGATAAGTTTGTTTTAGGAATCGCGGCTACGGACATTCTGTCGCGGCGGACCGGGGCGGCCGATCGCCCTGTTCGATCGTCGTGAAGGCTCAGCGCCAGCCGAGCATCCCAAGTGGGAGCTATGGCGTGGCGCTTGATCAGTGACGTAACGAGGGGGGAATCGCAATGAAGTCCGGTGGCGATAGCTACAGGGCGGCGCAGGACGCTCTCAATGAGGTGTTCGCGACTATCGAGATGGCACTCCCCTCGGGGACATCCAAAGATGATGTTGGCAAGGTTCGTGAGCGATTCGGCCCAGCCATAGCCGCCGAGCTGGAGCGATTGATGCTCAGGAACATGCTAACAAGCGAGCGGCTAACGCCCGCGCCCGAAGGGTATTCCCTATTCCTTCGCGCCGTGCCGAACCTCGATTTCGCTCCAGAGACGCACCAAGCGACTGTCGATGTTCCTGGGCGCTGGATACTGGTCGATTCGATCGCCGACGCCCGAATGAAAGCGTTGGACTTCATTCGCGCGTGGGACCTCGGCGGGGGCAACTGGAGTGGAGGCGAGATAGCGCGCGATGGCAAAGTGTTCGCCCGCGTCAGCTATAACGGGCGAATCTGGGACACGGCCACCGAGCGGGAAATAGCGCTCTCGGACGGCGAAGCAAAGCCCCCAGCCAAGAGATCCAGGCGCGCCCGCGCCGAGCGGGCCGCGACGCCTTCAGCGAAGCCACCTCCCGCCAAGCCGATCTCGTTC
>DAORCZ010000832.1:0-4122 GCA_035345735.1 Pseudomonadota bacterium
GATGCACTGTTCACCGTTGTGGTTGGCCAGGGTCGAGCTCTCGATGGCGCTGGTCACCACCTGGCCCATGCCGCCGATGGCGAACTTGACGACGACGCGGCCGTTCAGCGAGGAATCACGGGTCAGCTCGCGCTCGTAGCAGTACTTCACCTCGTTCATGTGCTGGCGGATGACGCGGCGAATCAGCTCTTTGTCGAGCGAGCCGAGCACCTGCGGCTGCCCCACGCTCCACTCGGGCGTCTTGGCGCGGTGATCCGCGAGCTTGGCCACACCGGGTCGGCCGTAGCCGGGCTGTCCGCCGTTGCGACCGACGGTGCCGATGTTGCCCAGACCAATCGTGCCGTCGCCACGACCATCGGCACCGGGGCCGACGCCGACCAGGCCGACGCCGCCGTTGCCGTAGGCGTCTGTGTAGTCCGCACCGTCAAGGTTCGCCATGGCATCGACCGCATCGCGACCCAGCGCCTCGCTCTTCATCACCGAGTTCAGAGCCGCCAGCGAGCCGCCGCTGAGGATTCCCAGCACACCCATCTTCGATGCCGCCGCCCGGGCTAGATCCGCCTTCATCTTCGGATCGGGATTGTTCTTGGGACCGGCGACCGCGTATGCCGCGCGGGGCTTCACCTGCGCCTCGGGCTTGCCCATCTTGCCCGACGTGCCCTTGGCGGCCTTGCCACCAGCGCGCTCCTGCTTCTGCTGCAGTTCCTGCTTCAGCCAGGGGGCCAGCTCGTCCTTCTGCTCCGGCGCCTTCACCATGAAGCGCACCAGCTGATCGTTGCTGAAGGCATCCAGGGCCAGCGAGTGCGGGTCGGGGGGCACCGCGAACATGATGGCCAGCATCGAAGCCGCCGCGGCCAGCACACCGCCGGTATAGGCCTGCGTCCGCCAGTCGAAGCGCAGCGGCGCCGGATAGTGACGCGGCCGAGCCACCGAGCGCAGCAGGAACGTGCAGCCCTCGTGCTGCAGGCGGAGCTGACCGCCCTCGGGCAGGTTGAGCGCGAAGGCTCCCTGCAGGTTCTCGGCGGGCTGCGCGGCCTGGCTCTCGCGCAGCTCATGCAGCGTCGTGCTCTTCCCCTGCGCCGACAGCTCGCCCTGCATGCTCTCGGTGAACACCGCCTCATAGCCGGTCCCGGTGCTGCGCAGGATGGGGAAGCGAACCAGCGGCAGGCGCTCCGCGGCGACGTGGAAGGTCGCATTCGCATCCGAACCAATCGTGAACTCGTTATCCCGCCGCTCGGACGAAGCGCGGTGCAGACCAAAAAGGAGTGCGCCGAGCCCACAAAAAAGGAGTCCGCCAGCCGCCGCATCGCGAGCGTGTCCAGCTGCCTGGCTCACCGACGCGCGCAGGGTCGGTTGGCCACTTTCCTGCGCGGCTTTTTCCGCCACGACATGGGAGTAACTATCGGCGAACAGCGCGCCGACTCCCAAGATTGCGAAGGCCGCGCCGCCCAACAGACCCTTGGTCATGCGGCTCAGGCGACCGGCCTGGGGGTTGTCGAAGTGACGCACGGCCATCACGGCGTCGTCGAACACGGCGGCGACCTCGATGGCCTTGGCGCCGTCCTGCGTCTCAGTCTGTTCGGCGATTTGGACCGGCACCTGTGGGGCCGACACCACCGTGCGAACGGACTCGGTGATTCCGATGTTGCTGGCGATGCCCTGAGCGACGGTATTCTGCGTGGTCATGGTGTCCTCCCGACCGAGTGTTTTGGTTCATCACTGCGGTCATGGCTAAGGACAGCCGGGCGCGCCCTGGGTTCCGAATTTTTTTCAAAATAGGAATGGGATGATTTCCGTCGCTGATTCGCGGATTTACACGATTTTGAACGTGCGAAATTTTTCTGGGAACTTGTGGCCCGGGGTGGTGACTAAGTCCCCCTTTTTTGCTCCGCCCGCCCAGTGTCCTGGCTGCGGCGCCGCCCTATCTACTCGGCAGCTCGACGGGCCCCAGATACGGCTCGGGATCGCGACGTTTGTAGTACGCGCCAGTCGCCTGCTTTTCGGCCAGGGACGTGAATTCATAGCGGTAGCGGGTGGCGCGAACCTGCTGTGGCTTGCGGCCGAAGAAGGGGTCGCGCTCGCTATCCAGCAGCCATCGCACATCGGGCGAGCCCTGCAGTAGGCGAATACACAGCGCGTCCAGCCAGCCACCGCGCCGATACGGCCGCAGCGCCGCGAACCACATCTGCCAGTCGAGGCGCGGCTGATGCGGGGCGCTGTAGCGCGGCCTGCGGTCGAGCGCTCCCGGCTTGTACTTGAACTCGTAGGGCAGCCAGGTCACGCCATCGACGCTGCCTTCGAGCACGATCTCTGGACGTTCCCGTGTCATCACCGCGAACAGGCCATAGCGATTGACGGCGTGGATCGCGGACGAATACTCAAGGGCCCGCAGCGCGGTTTCGGGCATGCGTTCCTCGGGCAGGAACATCAGCGCCGCTTGCACCAGTGACAGCGGCACCAGCAGCACGAACCACAGGCCGCGCACCGCCATCGCGACCTGAGCCCCCCGTCGGTTCGGCGCTGGGGCCGGCGCGGGCGGCGGATCATCGCTGGCCAAGGGCAGATCACTGCCGTCGGATTGGGGTTGCAGGTAGGCCCACAAGCGATCCGGCAGCAGGCGACGAATCCAGGCATCGGGCAGCAGCGGGAAGACCAAGACGGCGGAGAGAAAGTTGAAGAAGCCGTAGTTGCCGGTGGCCGCGATCAGCACCTGCAGCCCGATCAGCGCCAAGGCCGCCCAGCGGCGAACAATCCAGCCTCGCAGAAGGAGGAAGGGCACGGCCAGCTCGATGAAGAACATCGTCGCGGTGGCGAGTTTTTTCAGGCCGGTGGGCAGCTGATGCGCGTAGTAGGCAAGCGGCGTCGGTAGCGGCTGCGTGAAGAAGTGATAGTCGAGCGCGCTGAGATCGCGCCACACCGGATCCTGCGAAGCCAGCTTGGCCCAGCCCGCTGCGAACATGAACCGCAAGAGCAGCCAGGTGAGCAGCCAGCGACCCACCGCGACCGGCGGGCGCAGCGTCGGACGAAGCCCCGGCCGGTGCAGCACCAGGGGCAGCGACCACAGCGCGGTCTCCAGCAGCAGCGAGTCCCACTGAAACGACATGAAGTCGCGGCCGACGCTGACCAGCGACAGGTAGCAGAGCCAGGCCCCGAAGAGCGCCAAACCCTCGCCAATGCCCAGGGTCAGCAGCAGGGCGCACAGCAGGCCCAGCGTGCCGACCAACTGCAGGGCATTGTCGCTGGCCCCCAGCCAGAACAGGGTCGGCAGCAGGTAGAAGCGCTCAGCACCGACCTGCTGCGAGACCGCCCGCAAATAAGGCGCGGCGGGCAAGAGGCCGCGTGCCCCGACCAGGCCCAGGAGCTGTGGCCACAGCGACGCAAAAGCCAGCAAAAAGCTGAGCCCCAGGCCGCGCAGAAACAGCCACTGCGACAGCGTGCCTTCGGGCCAGCTGCCCGGCTGGCCTTCGCTCGACGGGGCGGGGGGCGGCGGCGCAAGTGCCTGGAGCACGTACCCCACCCCTCCTCGCAGGGGCGCCCACATCCTCGCTGTGCTGGCGGTTGCCATCGTCGCTGGGCCTCTCTCCGCGGCGGGGCGGTTGTCGGCTCAGGGTAGCGCAGACAGTCGCCCACTCGGATGCGAAAATCGGCGATACTGAACACAATGGACCGAAGAGCCTTCCTCACCAACGTGCTTACCGCGATGGGCAGCACGGCCCTCATCCCGCTGGCTGATCTGGACCGACGAGCCAACGCTGGGCGCAAGACGTTCTGTGGCCCGGACAAGAAGCGCAAGGCCAATGTCTGCACCGTACGGCTGCTGGGGACGGTGCCGTTCTTCAAGGCGCGCAGTGCCGACGCCGGCCAGTGCTGGCTGGCCTGTCTGCAAATGGCGAGCAAGTTCCACGGCTTCGCGGTGCCGGTTCCCAACCTGCTCAAGGACCTCTACGACAACAAGCTGAGCAAGAACCCCTGGCTGGATTTGTCGATCAACGCCAAGCCAGTGCACGACGAGAAGAACAAGCCCGTGCAGCTCGTGCTGGAGTCGCTGCAGGTGCGGGCGGCCGAGGCGGCGGAGCTTCTCTCGGAGAACAACCCGATCATCATCGGCAGCATGGGCCATCC
>DAORCZ010000833.1:0-4097 GCA_035345735.1 Pseudomonadota bacterium
GCCATCGAGGTGCGCGAGGGCAAAGCGGTGCGAAATCTAGAGCGAGGCGAGCCGCTGCAGGCGGGAGAGGACTTCGCCTTGCAGCTCAACCTATCGGAGCCGCTTTATCTCTATGTCGTCATCGAGCACGCCGATCAGTCTGTTTTGGTCCTGCTTCCGAAAAGCGACCGGGCGCTGACCGTCACAGGAGCCGGTGCCGTGCGTGTGCCACAGTCTGGCGACACCTTCCTCTTAGACAAGGTCTATGTCGGCGACCGGCTGTGCCTCGTCGCCAGTGGCGCGACGCTGGCCCCATCACAGGTCTCTTGTTCCCCGGCGGCTGGCTCGGCGGGAAAGAGCCGCGGCGAAGACCGACCGCCCCCCCCGCCCCCGAGCAAAGAACCGGAAGCCAAGACGCCGCCGCCGCCCCCACCGGCCGACTCAGACCGTTCACGGGAGGGCGGACGCTGGGTCCTGCACCTGCCGCTCGCTACCCCATAGTTGAGTCGCGAGCTCTCACGTACTCGGCCTCCTCGACCTCTTTCATTCCGACGTTGCGCGCGCCAAGTGGGCATTGCCCGCCGTCTCTCCACGACAAGTCCCGAAGCGTCCACTCGAAGCAGGGCTCCATTCGCCCGGCATGAATGCTGCACGGATTCCGGTTCAGCGCTCCGGCCGCCGCCGATGCACGGAAGTCTTGTGTCCGCAGACTGAGCCAGTGTACGCCTGCCTGCGATCGTGATCGGTTCAGCCCCGCTCACCTGAGCTCCCCCCATGACCGAATCGTCTGCACTGGAACAGAAGTACATCGGGACCGAGGTTGGGTCCTTTCAGATCCGCAGTCTGCTGGGGATGGGCGGAATGGGCGCGGTCTTTCTCGCGAAGCACAAGCTGGTGGATCTTTCGGCGGCCATTAAGTTCCTGCGCGATCCGCTGGGCGACGCTGAACAGTCGGGCCGGATTCTGACGGAAGCGCGCGCGCTCAGTCATCTCGATCATCCGAACTTGGTCCGCCTGAACGACTGCGGCACTCTCCCCGATGGGACGCTGTACCTGCAGATGGAGTACCTGCGCGGCCAGCCGCTGCCTGATTACGTGCGCAGCCAGGGGGGAAGGCTTCCGCTGCGCCAGGTGCTGACCTTTGCGCGCCAGCTGGCGAGTGCACTGTCCTATGTCCACGGGCAGCAGGTGATCCACCGCGACCTCAAGCCGAGCAACCTGTACGTGACCGAGGATGCAGAGACCGAGGGCGGCCTACGAATCAAGATCCTCGACTTCGGCCTCGCCAAGCTGTGCTCCGCCGGGGCGGGGCGGAGCAGTACCGGGTCGAATCAGCTCCTGGGAACGCCGCGCTATATGTCCCCGGAGCAGTGTGAAGGGACCGCGGAGCTCGACGACCGCACCGATGTCTATTCGCTGGGGCTCATCCTGTTTGAGCTCTTGACTGGGGAGTCGCCGTACGCCGGGCCCATCGTTTCGCAGACGGCCTGGCTCTATGCCCACGTGCAGCGCTTCCCGCGTCGGCTGCGCAAGCTCCTGCCGACTGCCCCGCCGGAGCTTGATGCCCTGCTCTCGCAGCTGCTCGACAAGCTGGCGGTGCAGCGACCCCGCATGGTCGAGGTCGAAGAGCGGCTGCAAGCGCTGCTGTCCGGGGGCGCTTCGCCGCAGCATGCAGTGCGTTTCCGGCCTTCGCGGACTCTGCAGTTCGGACTCGCGCTCTTGCTGGTCGGGCTGGTGAGTACGCTCGTGGTTGCGACGAAATGGCCGATGCACGCACTGCGGCGGCTGCGTGCTTGGGTTGTGTCCCCGAATCCATTCACACCCATCGTGAACCTGGCCGCACTCGCGGCGCGGGCGCCGGGCGGTATGGCGCTGATTCCGGGCCGCAGCTTTCCCATGGGCAGCGACGAAGACGACATCGAGGAGGCGTGGCGGGGCTGTCAGAAGGAACGGTCTGACTGTAAGCGCGAGGAATACGAGCGCGAACGCCCGCAGCGCCTGGTCCGGGTTTCCGCCTTCTATCTCGACCGCCATGAAGTGACCAACGAGGAATATGCCGCCTTCCTAAACCTGCCGCTGCGGCCGACGGCTGTCGAAGATGAACGGCTGGTGTCGGTGAGTCGCGTCCTGCTGATTGATCTGCATCCGGCAGCAAGCGGCATCGTCTACAAAAACGGAATGTTCGCAGTACGGCCCGGCTACGCGCGGCGCCCCGTCGTGCAGGTGACATGGGCGGGTGCCCAGGAATACTGCGCGGCCAAGGGAAGGCGCCTGCCAACGGAAGCCGAGTGGGAGCTGGCGGCGCGCAGCGCAGGAGTAGCGCAGGGAGTGGCGGCATCGATCTTTCCCTGGGGCCATGACTCGCCGCGTTGCGCGGATGTGGTGATCGCTCGCCACGAAAAAGGAAGTTGTCACCAGGCGGTGGCGGCGTTGCCATCCCAAGAGGCCGAGGGGCCCGCAGACGTCGGGAGTGCCGCCCAAGATGTAACCGCGCAAGGGGTTCACGATCTGGCAGGCAACGTCCGCGAATGGGTCGAGGACGTATTCCAGGTTCCGTATCTGGCCTGCGGCCGCTGCGAGAATCCCAAAGTCGCCGCAACTGAAACCAGCGGTGCGGTGATGCGCGTGGTCCGCGGCGGCAACTTCATGCAGGAACTCACGGCGGCGCGGGCAGCTGGGCGCTCCCGCTGGCGGGGTGACTACCTGGCCACGGGGATTGGATTTCGCTGCGCCAGCAGCATCGCGCAGACTCCACAATCCTAATTGCCGCCAGCGGGCGTACCCATGAATAATGCGCGCATGGGTGACACAGTCACGCTTCCTAATTCCTCCCGCCCGGCTCCGTTGGCCAGAAAGCGCCCGCGACTTTACCTGCTTTTCACACCCCAGGCGGGCGTGATTGCGGCGCGCGCATTTAGCCTTCCCGTCGGCGATGCCTATTTGGGACGGAAGCTGTCACCGGACCACGAGGGGTTTTCCTGGGAAGGTGATTCCGCGCTGTCAGCCGAGCATGTGCTGGCCCACGTCACGGATGGCGACTTCCAGGTCTCGCTCCGCGACCTTGGCAGCAAAAACGGAAGCTGGCTGGGTCGCACACGACTAGCCCCCAAGGGGGACGCCGTGGTCATGCGCGATGGCGAGATCCTGCGGCTGGGCGGCAGCCTCCTGCTCCTGCGCTACGAACCGGCCAAGAGCGCAGATGGGGATATCAAAGCCCTCATCGGCGGATCGCTGACCGCGCGTGAGCTGCGCGCGCGACTGGTCCGGTTGGCGCCGGAGTCTGTACCCGTCCTGCTGCAGGGAGAGACCGGAAGTGGCAAGGAAGTGGCGGCGCGAGCGCTGCATGACAAAAGCGGGCGCCCGGGTGAGCTGGTGACGCGCAACTGCGCGGCCATCCCAGAAAACCTGATCGAGAGCGAGCTCTTCGGCCATGTCGCAAATGCCTTCACCAGTGCCAAGGCGCGCACCGGAGCCTTTCGCAGCGCGGATCGCGGGACGCTGTTTCTGGATGAAATCGGCGAGCTAGCCCCCGATCTGCAAGCTCGGCTATTGCGGGTGGTCGAGGAAGGCCAGGTCACGCCACTTGGCTCTGACAAGCCCGTTCCTTGCCAGGTCCGACTGGTAGCCGCCACCAACCGCGACCTGCAGCAGGCGGTTGCAGGCGGGACCTTTCGCAGCGATCTGTACGCCCGACTGGCCCACATGGTTGTCGAGCTACCGCCGCTGCGAACACGGCGCGAAGATGTCCTGCTGCTCTTGCGCCACTTCTATCCCGAGGTCGGCGCCAAGCTCACGGCGGACCTGGTCCAGGAGCTCTTGCTGTCGGACTGGCGACACAATGTCCGCGGCCTGCGCGCGGTGGCCGATCGCCTGCGCATCGATGGCGATACCGACGAGCTTCGTTCCGACCTGCGGGGGACGCAGCCCGCCCGCGTAGAGGTCTCGGATGGGCTAGAGGAGTCCGATTCGGGGCCCACCGCGGCTTCCGCTGGAGCCGCCCAGACCATGCGCCCCTACCGCTTGCCGATTCCCAGCCGCGAGCGTCTTACCGCCCTACTGACTCGCCATCTCGGTACGGTCCAGCACATCGCCGACGAGCTGGGCTGTTCTCGCCGGCA
>DAORCZ010000834.1:0-4091 GCA_035345735.1 Pseudomonadota bacterium
ATCATCCGCGACGCGATGAACGCCAGTCCGCCACCGACACGCCTCGGCAATCGGCTCGGCAAAGTTTACTACGTGGCTCAGGTGGCATCGAATCCGCGAACCATCGCTTTCGTGGTCAACGATCCCGAACTCTTCGACGAAACGTACATTCGCTATCTGACCAAAGCGATTCGCGACCACGGCCCCTTCGAAGAAGTGCCGATCAAAGTCATCCTCAAGCCTCGCAATCAAACCCCGAAGTGGGCCAGCAAAGAGGAAAGCGAATCGGACCACTCGGCGGACGCGGAACCGGAAGCCGCGAATCCGCCGCCCAAGCCGCGCAAGCCTGCCAAGCCGCGACCGCCGCGCGGGGCGGGCTGTCCTACGGATCACCGGGCCTGCAAGCTGGGGATCGAGGGGGCCGCGTGCGGGTTGCCGGCGGCGCTGGTGCTGGCGGCGGCGCAGGGGGCTCCGGTGCCGCGGCTCGCGCGCTACTGCCTGCTAACGGTCGCGCGGCTGATTCCGTCTCACGATCCGCTGCGCGGCTTTCGCCCACGTCCTGAATATCCCAGCGGCGTGCAAGAGCGCGACTATCAGCGCGACAAAGCGGAGCAGCTGAAGGTTCTGGGCATTGCGCAGAACCTAATCCCCGAGCTGGTCTTTAACGGCGCACCGGGCGCGATCGATGGCCTGCCGGTAGTGACGCATGAGGGCTACGTCCTCGGCGGCAACGGGCGATCGATGGCGCTGCAGCTTCACTATGCGCATGGCGGGCTGGCGGCGGCGGACTACGTGCGCGACCACGCGGCGCAGTTTGGATTTTCCCGGGCGCAGGTCGAGAGCGTCGCGCAGCCGGTCATCGTCCGCACCATCGAGACGACGCACCCCGCCGACCGCGGCGAGCTGCGCGAGCTGGTGCGGCTCCTCAACATCCCCCTAACGCAGACGCTCGATCTTCGCTCGGAGACTGTGGCCGAGGCGCAGCGGCTGACGAGCGATGCGCTCGACGTGCTGGCGGTGGCCTTGGCCGCGCCCGAGGCGACGCTGCGCGATTATCTGTCGAGCCGAGAGAGCCGCACGCTCGCGAATGCGCTGCGGCGGGCCGGCATCCTGACCGACAACAACGCCAAGCGGCTGCTGACTGCCGACGGGTTCAGCGAGGACGGCAAGATCTTCGTTGAGCGCTTGCTGACCGCGGCCCTGATTCCCGACGCGGTGCTGCTGGATGCGGCGGGCGGCGGGCTCTTGGGAACCTTGGCGCGCTCGGCGCCGTGGCTGCTGGCGGCGGCCTCGGGCGGGGCGGGCTGGGATCTGCGGCCGTCGCTGCGCGCCGCGGTTGCCGACTATATCGAGCTGCGCGCCGCCGGCATGCCGTCGGTTTCGGCCTATCTGCGGCAGGGGCGCATCGAAGGCCCGCCACATGTGACCGGCGACCCGCGCGCCGTCGAGCTTCTGGAGCTGCTCCACGAGGTCGGCGGCAAGCCGCTGGCGTTTGCCCGCTTTGCCCGTCGCTACGCCGAGCTTGCGCAGGCGCATCCGACGGCGCAGGGGGGCCTCTTTGCTGCTGAGAAACGAACCCCAGACCAAGCGCTCCGCGATGCGCGAGCCGCTGTTTAGCGAGGAAACCCGATGCCACGCAGAACCCAAGCCCTAGAACGCCGTGCCGCCTACCGACAAACCAAAGCCGCCGCCGCCAGCGCCCCTAAAAAAGCGCTCGCCATCGCCGACAAGAAGCAGGCCGCCGAGATGAAGCAGCTAGGAACCAAGCTGGCCTCAACGGAGAAGAAAAACACCGAGCTAGGCGAAAAGCTGCAGCAGAGCGTATCGGTCAGTGACCGCGTGCAGATGGATCTGATCTCGATGACGCTGGGCCAGTCCTTTAATGAAACGCTCAATTTCTTTATTCGCTGGGCCGCCGAAGCGTCGCAGCAAGAAAAGGGCGATGCGGGCTTTATCTATCGAAATGTCGATTTGCTGCAGACCCTGCCGGGCGTAGCGGGGATGGCGGCCTATCTAATCAATACGCTTATGCTGCATTCGACCGAGAAGGAGTGGCGGCGAGAAAAGAAGATTTACCTCCCGCCGGGGTGGCGCCTGGGCCTGAACGAGTCGGCCAAGGTGCTGTCGACGCTGGGCCTGAACAACGTCTTTCGCGCCCTGCGCTATCGCTGGGCCGAGTCGGTCGACGAGAAGCGCGAGTCCGCCGAGGTGCTGGCGACGCAGCGCGAGACGCTAGAGAAGGCCCAGGCCGAGATCAAGGCGCTGACCGAGCGCATTAAGCAGCTGCAGAGCGGGGGCAAGTGATGTCGCTGGAAGAAGATCTCGCCCTCGCTATGGCGACGGGCCGCCGCCGCCTTTCGTCGGAGCTGCAGGGGCTGTTACCGGCCGGTGTGGTGTGGCCGCTGGCCCTGCTGCTTTCGGCGTGGTCGGCGCGCAAGAGCGACCCACAGCGCAAGCCGCTCCCGGCGGATGTCGCCGCGGTCTATGGGGCCTTCGACTATCTAGAGGATGCGCTCCTGCGGCTGGTGCGCGCGGTCGCTGCGCCGTCGGGACTGCCGCCCGAGGCGCGCTTTGCCGGGCTGGGGGCGCAGTTTGCGGTGCTGGTCGGGAACCTAGGGTCCTCGACGGTGCGCCAGGTGACGAGCAACGCGCAGTTTCAGCGGGTCGCCGAGGATGTGAACCGCCGCTATCCCATCCCGCCGTCGGTGCTGCAAGCCTTCGGGGCGTCGGCGCTGCACTCGGCGCCCAGCAAGAGCCGTATTCGCAGTTACGACGGCTTCGACGGGCCGCAGCGCAATCCCGAAAACAGCCCGACGTTTCTACGCGCACAGCTGGATCAACCGACGCTAAGCCCAGAAATGCGGATGTATTACGAACAGCGTATGCAGTTTTTGGGGCTGCCGATGTACCGCAGTGATGACGAAGCGCGCGTGGTATGGGCGGCGATGCTGGATACGCCGATGAATGCAGATGTACGGGATTACTTCGATTCCAATCTAAAGAACATCACCGGCTCAAATGGGGTTGAGGTGTAGCGATGCCGTCTCCTCTGGCACTCCGATATCGACAGATCCTGGATGGGCCGCAGAGCGCCGAAGCACTGCAGGAACAGGCCCTTAATGGCTTTTTGTGGGCGATGCGGTCGAACGAGGCGCGGCTTGGCGACGAGCTAGAGAACCTCTCGCACTGGTTCCAGCGTGGCCAAAACAGCGCCGATGCCGCCGGCAAGCGCCGCAATTTTGCGATGGTGCTGGCAGTGCTGGCGACGGTGTCGCCGCAGACCTACGAGCGGGCGCAGCGTGAGTCGATCTCGCCCAGCCTGGATCTAAACCAGGCCCTCTTTTATCGCGGCTTCGATCGCGCCTCGCCGCTGTCGTCGGGGCTGCGGACGCTGGGCGCGGTGTCGCTGCGGCTTGCGGTGGCGATGGCGCGCAGCCTGGCCAAGCTCGATGACGCGACGTGGGAGGCCGCCCAGCGGCTCTTGACGGTCGATTCCATCAAGGCCCTGGCGATTGTGCTGGCCGGCTGGGTGCTGGCGACCGTCGTCGGGGGGCCGCTGGGAATGGCGGTCAATGCCTTGCTGGTGCTGTACGGCATCGCCGGCCTATGGGAACAGGTCAAGGTCATCGCCGGGGAGCTGCGCGACTTTTGGCAGACGGCTTACGACGCGAAGAACGACGCCGATCTCGATACCGCGGCGGAGCACTTCGCGCGGGCGCTGGGCGGGGGTCTGGTCACGGTGCTAGAGGTCTGGATCACTCATCGCGCCTTCCGCGCCGTCGAGACGACGATCGCGCGGCGGGTCGCGACGCCGCCCCGACTGCGCACGGAATATGAGCGCGCCCTGCGTGAGCGAGAAGCCCGCAAGCGCTCACCCGTCGAGCAAGTCGTCGAGACGGTGGTAAGCGGAGCCCGTGGCGAGGGGGCGAAGAAGGCGAGCGAGGACTTGCCGACCGTCGGCGCGGTGGGCCTGGGGGCGGTCGCCCTCGTCGGCACCGTGGCGCTGATGGGCTGGGCGCTGAGCGAGAGCCCGCGCGCCGCATGAAGACCAAAGCACACGACGCGCCCAGCCTGCTATGGCTCGGCGCGGTGGGGGGCGTGGGGCTTGTCGT
>DAORCZ010000835.1:0-4086 GCA_035345735.1 Pseudomonadota bacterium
GGGCGCCGCCCCACGCAGCGCCGCTGGGTCGGGTTGCCAGCACTCGCCGCCGAATATGTAAACACCTGCCAAGACCCGTCGCGCCCCGCCGCACCCCGCAGGCGTTGTGTTGTAAAGATAGGCCGGATGGCGGCTAGCGATTCGGGTTTGGCGACAGGTGATGCGGGGCCGGCTGTGGCCCCGGCGGGGGGGCGCATTTACCCTCGCGCACTCGTCGCTGCGGCGCCGGCGATGGGGCTCGCGCTGCTGTTGCTGCTGCCGTTTTATCGCAAGGCCTACACCATGGACGACACGCTGTTCATGCTGCAGGCCCAGCAGCTGCTGCGCGACCCGCTGCATCCCACGGCGCTGGATGTCGTGTGGGCGGAGGTCCCGCAGCGGCTGTCGGCGATCATGCCGAGCGGGCCGGTGATGGCGTATCTGCTGTGGCCGGCGGCGGCGCATGGCGGGGCGGAGTGGCTCGCGCATGGGGTGCAGGGGCTGGTGCTGGGCCTCGGGCTGTGGGCGACCGCTGCGCTGGCGCTGCGGCTGGGCTATTCGCGGCTTGGGGCGCGACTGGCGGCGCTGCTGGTGGCGACGACGCCGGCGGTGCTGGGGATGGCGGGGACGGTGATGCCGGACATCCCGGCCATGGCCTTTGGCGTGCTCGCGCTCGATCTGTTTGTCGGCTTCACGCAGGCGTCGCAGCCCGTTCGCAAGCTGGCCTGGGGACTTTGTGCGTCGCTGGCGCTGGCGCTGGCGGCACTGTCACGTCCCCATCTCAGCCTGCTCGTTTTCGTGGCGGCGCTGCTTTCTCACCGGCCGGATGCGGGCTGGGATCGATCGTCTCTGGGGCGGTGGCTGGGGCGGTGGCTGGGGCGATCGCTGTGGCCGCTCGGCCTAGCCGGAGCGCTCTGCCTGCTGGCGCTGCGCATCACGCAGGACCCGCTGCAGGACACGGGAGTGACCAGTTCGATCGGCCACTTTGCGTCGCTGGGCGGCCTGCCGAAGAACCTCCTCGCCTTCTTTGCGCATGCGTCTTTGGCGCTGCCGCTGTGCCTGCCGTGGGCGGTGCTGCGCCGTCGGTATCTCAGCGGGCGGCTGATCGTCGCGATGACCGGACTCGCGGCGCTGCTGATGATCGTGACAGGCTTCTGGGGCAGCTGGGGCACGCGCTACGCTGAGACGATTTATCTCAGCCCGATCTTAGGTTTGGCGGTCGCTTGCTTCGTCGATCTTCTGCGCGTCGTTGTCGCCCGTCGCGAGCGGCTGGGCCTGGCCCTCTTCGCCTGGCTGTGCCTGCCGCTGCCGATGGTGTTTTATGTGCAGCTGCCGACCAAGTACTGGGTACCGACTGCGCCCGCCGTGGCTCTGCTGTTGTTGCGTGAGCTAGGTCTGCACGGGCCGCAAGCCCAGGCCATCACCGACGGGCGGATGCGCCGACTGCTGGGCCTGACCCTGGGCCTCGGCGCGCTGCTGGGGTTTCTGATCGTGCGCACCGATGCCGCCTTCGCTGAGCTTGGCCGTCGCGCCGCCGCCGAGCAGATCGCGCCGCGCGTGCAGGGCGGCGAGTCGGTGTGGTTCGTCGGCCGCTGGGGCTTTCAGTGGTATGCGCAGCGCGCCGGCGCCCGCACCGTCACGCGCACTCCGCCGTGGCCGGCCCCCGGCTCGATCGTCGTGGCCAGCAACCGCGCCGCCGATTCTTGTCTGATCGAGGTGGTGAAGAAAAAGCGCCTGCTGGCCCAGCTAGGTGACATCCGTTGGGGCGGCCGGGTCATGGCCGACGAGGTCGGAGCGGGCTTCTTCTCAAATGGCTGGGGTCTGCTGCCGTGGATGATCAGCGCCGAGCCCCTGGATCGATATGACATCTATCGCGTCGAGTGATGAGCGGGGGCCGCTGGCTCTGCCGCAACCGGACCCTGCCCAGCTGGATCGCCCCGGCAGCAGCCCCCGTCGCCGAGTGCGGTGGGGTGCAAGTTTCATCTACAATCTCTGGGTGAGCGCACGCGGCAAAGCCACAGAGGGCGCAGGTTCGGCGAAGGTCTTCACCACCCTGGTGATGGATCGTTCGCACTCGATGACGCGCTTTCCCGGCGTGCCGCTGCGGGCCATCAACAGCTACCTGCAGCAGCTAGCGCAGAGCGAGGCGCGCAAAGCGATCGAGGTCAGCGTCGTGGTGTTCGATCACGCGATGGATGTCCTTCTGCCGATGCAGCCGGTGAGCCGCGTCGCCCCCCTGAAGCAGTACCGCCACGGCAACGGCACGCGACTGCATGGCACCGTCGCCGATGTCCTCGAACGCAGCATCCTGCGGGTGCTCGATGCGCAGAGCCAAGGCCAGGCCGTGACCGGCTCGGTGGCGGTGTTTACCGACGGGGAAGACACCTCGATTCCGGCCGGCAAGCACCTGCCGCGGCTGCGGCGAGGGGTCATCGAGGCCAGCGACCTGGGCTTCCAGCTCATCTCGGTCGGCATCGGCATTGATGGCCAGGCTCTGGCTAAGCAGCTGTGGTTCCCGACGGGGCTAGCCCAGACCGTCGATCCCGATGGCGTCGAGATCCTCAAGGCCGCCGCCGATGTGTCGCAGATGGTCGAGGACTTCTCTATCGGTTTCACCCACGATCAGCTGCCCAAGATCCGTGAGTAGCCCAGCGGCCCCCGCCCCACTGCCCACCGCGCGGAGCAGCGAGCCACGCGGAGCCGCCGAGCCCGACGGTGCGCCGCTCGCTGCTCTCTTGCGCTGGCTACGCACGGAGCTCGCTGCGGCCCAGCAGGCCGGTCGGGTACGTCCGCTGCTGGTCGGCGTGGTGGGCTTGCCGGGCTGTGGCAAATCGACGCTCGCGGCCTCGCTGATCCAGGCCCTTTTCGATGTGCCATCGATCGTCGTCTCGCTCGATGACTTCTACCTGCCGGCTGACGAACGACGCGCCCGCGGCCTGCCCCTGCGCGGACCGCCAGGCACGCACGACCTGGCGCTGCTCGACGCATTTCTCGATCAGCTGCGCGGTCCAGTCCATACCCTGCTGGTGCCACAGTTCGATCGGGCTCGCGAGCTCCGCCGGCCACCGCTGCAAAAGTTGTTTGCGCCGACTGCGCCGCTCGCGCTGTGTCTCATCGAAGGCTGGTTCGTCGGGGCACCGGCCCCCGGCTACGAGCCGCTGTCGGCCGCGCTCGATCGCCTGATCTATCTCGACATGGCGGAAGACGACGCCCGCGCTGCCCGCTTCGCACGAGAAGCCGAGCTACGCGCCGCAGGTCAGCCCGTGCTGTCGGAAGCCGGCGTCGCCAAGCTGTGGGCCGAGGCCCTCTCGCCCCACTTCGCCACCTGGGTGCGACCACTGCGCGAGCGCGCCGATGCCGTGCTGACTCTCGATGCTGCACATCGCGCCCTCGCCTTCCAAGCCTCGCCCAGTGACAGCCAGGGACGCTAAGCAGGGGTTGAGACTCCGCGGGCGGGACCAGCGGTCCTGGCTCGCTGCGAACAGCTGAGCTCAGGCGGCAAGCGAGCCGAGCTCGGCGAAGGCTTTCTTGAGGATCTTGCGCAGGGGGGTCTTGCCTCTTTCGTCGATCCAGCGGTCGATCGAAACATTTAGCGCGCCGACAACGGCGGCGGCCATGATGCGGCGGCGAAAGTCGTTGGGTAGGACGGGGGCCAATAGCTCCGCGAGGCCCTGACACAGGGTGGCCATGTCGGCAGCGGCAGCCGCGAGCACCGATGGTGTGCTGCGAATGAGGCGGGCCCGCCGCAGGATGCGGGCGGCGTCCTGGCGGTAGATTTCATCTAGGGCTTGGATGAAGCCGTCGCGAATAGCATCGAGCGGGGTCGCGACCTGCAGGTGCGCGCCGATGCGGCGAAACAGCACCGGGTCGTATTCATCCCACAGCAGGACGCGCTCTTTGCTGCCGAAGTTGCGGTAGACGGTCGCGGGTCCGACGCCGGCCTCGGCGGCGATTTCCTCGACGGTCACCTCGGCAAATCCGCGCTTCGAAAACAGCCGTAGGGCCGCCGACTGCACCGCCCGCATGGCTTCGTTCTTGCGGCGACTGCGTCCATCCTGATTCGGGTCGCGTTCGATTTGCGTCATGATGTGAGAGATACTATCATTT
>DAORCZ010000836.1:0-4084 GCA_035345735.1 Pseudomonadota bacterium
GCTGTTTCTCACCGGCAAGCCGGCGATCGTCGATGCGGTCTTGGCCAAGCTGGGCGATGCCGATCCTGACGAGAACCGCCACTCCGGCATGCTGCTCATCGGCGACGAAGCCAGCCACAGTTGGCGCAAGGTCCCGGCGATGTCCCCGCCTGCCGACATCGCCGGCTTGGTGGAAAAGCTCCTGACCCGCCGCGTCCCCCCGCCCGCCAACTAGCCGGCCAGCTTCCCGGTTGTGCGAGGGCGACCCCGCATGGGATGATAACCAAAGCCATTTCAGGACTTGGCTATCTGCCCATGACTACAGCCCAAGAACACCGAACGTCGTGCCCTCGCATGCTCCCCTGGGGTCTGGCTTGCGCGCTGCTTGCCGGCCTGGCTCCGCAACCGGCCTCGGCTCAAAACCGTGGCTTTCAGGTCAGCCGGTACGAGCCGACGGCCGCCGGTGAGTGGTCGTTCTGGGTCGACCATCCTTGGTACAACCGGCCCAAGGTCGTCTCCGTCGGCATGACGCTCGACTACGGCCACAACCCGCTCATCTACAACTTGGTGCGGGCCGATGGCAGCGTCGCGCAGACACAGGCCATCATCAGCCACAGCCTCGTCGGGCACTTTGACCTGTCGTTCGCGATTCGCAATCGCCTGCTCTTGACGGCATCGCTGCCCGTCACTTTCCTGGAAAGCGGTGAGGCGGTAAGCGGCTCTGGGATCACCCCAGCTGGTGGTGCGTATGTCTCGGATCCGCGGCTGGGAGCGACGGTGCGGCTGTACGGTCAGCCCTACGCCAACGGCTTCTCGGCCAGCTTGGGCGGCCAGGTGTGGCTGCCGCTGCGCGCCATCACCGACAGCCTGCCCGAGCAAGCCAGCGATCAGTCGGTGCGCGGCATGTTCAAGCTGATCCTCGGCGGCTACAAGAGCCACGTGCTGTGGTCGGCCAACCTGGGCGTCCTCCTTCGCCCGCTGGCCCAAATCGGCGACGTCATGAGTCCGTATGGCCGCACCGCAGGTCACGAAATCCAAGCCGGCGTCGCGGTCGCCTATGCCGATCTGCATCGCCGCTTCTCGATTGGCCCGGAAGCCATCTTTGCCGCCTCGCTCTCGGATCGCGCCTTTCAGCAGACGACGAGCAGCCTCGAAGTCCTGCTCGGCGCGCACTACAACATCGCCCGCGTGTTCCAGCTAGGTCTGGCCGGTGGCGCCGGGGTCTGGCGTCAGGCCGGTACGCCCGATGCGCGACTGCTGTTCCGCTTGGCCTACGCTCCGATGGGCAAGGGCCGGGTCAGCAAGCCGGGCAGCGAGGGGGATGCGCCGAAGGTGAAAGACCAAGATCACGACGGCATCCCCGATGCCAGCGATCTGTGTCCCAGCGAACCACAGGGTGCCCGGCCCGATCCGCAGCAGCCCGGCTGTCCGCTGCGCGATCGCGATGGTGACGGCGTCAAGGATGCCGAGGACCTGTGCCCGGATCAGGCCAGCGGTGAGAGTCCGGATCCAGCCCGCCGCGGCTGTCCCGCCCCGGTGGCTGGCCCCAGCGATCGGGATGGCGATGGCATCGCCGACGCCGAAGACCAGTGCCCCGACGAAAAAGCCGGAGCCACTCCCGATCCGGCGCGTCGCGGTTGCCCAACCCCTGCCGTGGTGGATCGCGATGGCGACGGCATCCCCGATGGCGAGGACGCCTGCCCGGACCAGAAGCCAGGCAGCCTGCCCGATCCAGCGCGCAAGGGATGCCCCATCCCCGATAAGGACAGCGACGGCATCCCCGATGCCGAAGACCAGTGCCCAGAGAACGCTCAGGGCGTGGTTGCCGATCCCACCCGACGTGGCTGCCCCGCCAACGACAAAGACGGCGACGGCGTCTACGACCACGACGACCAGTGCCCGTATCGCGCCGCGGGTGGTCTGCCGGATCCCGGTCGCAAGGGCTGCCCGCTTGATGACCAGGATCACGATCTGGTTCCCGATCGCGAGGATGCTTGCCCCGAGAAGGCCGGCGCTCCCGATCGCAACCCGAAGCGCAATGGCTGCCCGAACCCGTTTGTCATTATCGAAAACGGCCGCGTGGTGCTGAAGCAGGCGATTGCCTTTAAGCTCAACAGCGACGAGATCCTGCCGCAGAGCAACCTGATCCTGACGGCCACCGCCAACGTGCTGCGCGATGCCGCGATGGTCCGCAAGCTGCGCATCGAGGCGCACACCGACAACGTCGGCAGCCCCGACAGCAACATGACGCTCAGCCAGCAGCGGGCCGAGGCCATCATGCGGCGCCTGATCGATCAGGGCATCGACTCGACGCGCATCGAAGCGCAGGGTTTTGGCGATACCCGCCCGCTCGATGACAACCGCACGCCGGCGGGTCGCAACAAGAACCGCCGCGTCGAATTCGTCATCGTCGATCCCGTGCAGTAGCCCGCGCCCCTCCCCTCCTCGACAAACTCGCGAAGCTCGCTCTTCCCCCCGGCCCTACCTAGCCGCCTGAAGCCAAAAAGCGGTAGGCCCGCGTGCGCAGCGACGCCGGCACCGCCTCGACGACGTTGCGAAACAGCGGCAGCGCCTTGATGCGGTTATAGGCCGAGATCACCCCCAGGCGAGCCCGCCCAGTAGCTTGCGAGAACGAGTCTTGGTACGCGTGCTGGACGTAGAACTGCGGCGACAGCGCCTCTCCTTGGAACGGTCGCAGGCCATGGCCCACGCTGCCCAGGTAGTCGGCGCGGTAGTCAAAGCGCGCTGTCGACCGCGCCGCTGGCTGCCCCAGCACCGGCAGCGAGCGGCGTTCGACCGCAGCCGATGACCACCCTGGAGGCAGCAAGGCAGTGGCGTCGCTCGGCGGTGGCGAGCCCAAGGCGAAGTGCTCGCGCGCGAGACGTGCAAACACGTTGGCCACATCGGCCGGCGGCAGATCCCAGGGCAGCACGACGCTCCACGCCCGACCGGCCAAGCGCTCGGCGAAGGCCCCAAGGTTCGGGGCCACGACGGGCAGACCCGCAGCGAGGCTCGCCGACAGCGTGTAGCTATACGTCTCGGGCCAGGTGGCCGGGAACCACACGATGTCCGGCTTGAGCCAGGCCAGCAGCGACGACAGCTCCTCATCCTTATAGGGCCCATGCACGGTCAGAGCAGCCGAGGGCGGTCCCGCAAGATCGCGATAGGCACGCCCCAGCAGGTGGAACGCGATCGGCGCTCCCGATTTTTGGCTGATGAGCGCCACCTGCTCCAGCAGGTCCGCGCCTTTCACAGGACTAAGCGCCCCGAGGATCGCCACCCGCAGCGGCCTCTCTGGGCCGATGGGCACTGGGCTGACGACGGGCGCCGGCAGGACGCGGGTTTGGCCCTGCGCCTCGTCGAAGTGATCGGTATGCGGTGCGACCACCACGCGCGCCATTGGAAAGCGCTCGCGAAGGCGGACCGCCGTGTCCTCGCTGGGACAGAACACCCGCTCGGCATGGCGCAGAAGCGTCGTGTAGCCCTGTCGCCAGCTCTGAATATCGCCACCGCCCGGAGCCGGCAGGACCTGCAAGCAGCGATTGCAGCCATCTTCGTCCGGCTCGCCGCAGTAGCGATGATCCGCGCCGGTCAGCGACACCTGTGGGCAGAACGAATAGAAGTCATGCGCCGTGAAGTCGAGCGGCAAGTGCAGATCGCGCGCCAGCCCCCACAGCACGGGCGGCACACCGAGGGTGTGGTGAATATGCACACGCGACAAACCAACCATGCGCAGCCAATCCAACAGCGCGCCGTAGTCGCGATCGAGCTGGAAAAAGAGCTCCAGACTGCTGCCCTCTTGCAGCCAGCGCACCGCCACGCGCCCATCGCTCTTGGGCAGTAGAGTCAGGAACGTCGCCTGGGTCGTCAGGTGCTGCGCGAGCTCAAGCACGTGCTTGTGAGTACCGCCGCCCAGCGCGTGACTGATCGACAGCACGACCGGCCGCGGATCTTTTTGCAAGCGGCGGGTCTCGATCGCCATCCGCAGCGCGCGGGCCGGGTCTTGCAGGATGTGACGATGAACAACCGACTCGTAGTCGGGGTAGAGCGTGCGCAGCGTCTGCAGCGCCTGGGCTTTGCGCGGGTTTTGGGTGTCGGCGAAGCT
>DAORCZ010000837.1:0-4079 GCA_035345735.1 Pseudomonadota bacterium
GGGCGGCTGAGCCTTCGGTGATTCGCATCCAGGCCTTCGTCGCGGTGCCGCCGGGATCGTTCCCGCTGCACAGCAAGCCGGCGGTGGTGTTCGCGCACGGCCTAGGGGCCAAGGCTGATGTGCAGACGGCGATCGACATCTGCCGCAACCTCGATGTGGTGGCGATGTCGCTGTCCGGGCCGGGGCTCGGCGGCTCGGAAGGACGGGCCCTGCTGCCCACCGATCCTGAGCCCCTGTTCGTCGGACAAGACGATATCCGTCGCAACTGGCTGTACAGCTACGTCTACGCCATCCTGCGCACCATCACCTTTGCCCAGACCCTGCCCGAGGTGGACTCGCAGGCGATTGCGCTCACCGGCTTTAGCCTGGGCGGCATCGCCACGTTCATCGCCAACGGCGTCGACGACCGCATCGCTGGCGCCCTGCCGGTCGCGGCCAGCGGCGATCTCGCTTCGGCAGCGGGGGAAGAGACCTGGCTGCGCAAGCTCCTCGTCTCGGCGCTGCAGCAGCGCATGGCACAGCAGCCACCGACCGCCGGGCAGCCGACGCCCGATCCCAGCCAGCAGCCGCTTGCCGATCCGGGGGCGCAGGCGCTGTTTGGCAAGCTCGATCCGCTGCGCTACGCCCGTCGCCAGAACGGCCCGGTGTACATGCTGGTCGGCGCCCAGGATGAATACTTTCGCCTGCCCCAGGTGCTCAAGACCTTCGGCAGCCTGCGCGGTCGCCACCACCGCTTGTCGCTGGTCGCCGACTACGACCACGGCTGGTACTTCAGCATCGGCTGCCCCGCCCGCTGCATGCCCGGGACGCCCCCGGGCCCCGACGGCAGCAAGCCCGCGCCGGCCGCTGACTGCCCTCCCCCACCGACCTGTCCAACGGCCTGCCCGGCTGGGGCCTTCCCGCCCTACTGCGGCCCGCAGCACAGCTACAACCGCAGCGCCGAATTCCTCGCCCGCTGGTCAGCTCTCCTGCGCGCGCTCGTCGCCAACCACGTTGCCCGACCGCGCCGCCCGTCCCAGGCCGCGCCGCCCAGCCCACGCGTCGTCGTCAGTCCGCAGGGCGTGTGGGTCCAACCGCTGGCCCCGGCCAGCCATGTGCGCGCCGCCATCAGCCTCGACTGCGGCTACACCTTCAGCCAGACCGAGCTTATGCCGCAGCCCGATGGCAGCTACTCGCTGTCGCGCTCCCTGCCGTCGAACGTCATCGTCATCGCCGAGGCTGAATCAGAAGAGGGCGTCGTCACCACCTCGGTCCCCGGACTCCCGCCAGCGACGGTGTGCCCACCGCGCGTCCGTCCATTCTTTCCGCTATAGCCCCAGACGTCTATCCGTCTAATAGTCGACCAATAACTGAATCTGCGTAATCGCCGGCTATTTCATATCAACATAACGGGCGTTTAGAAATCAATTTTCCCATCGCATTCCCGGGCGAGGGCTGCCCGGGAGCTGTTTTTCGGTGGCCTGCCGAAAAAGTGCCGGCGCAAGCGCGGGCCACATGCACGCCGCCCAGGGCCCCGATGTGCAGGTAATACCGAAGGCAGCCTACGACCGAAGCGACGACTGCGGCTCTGTGGACTGCATATCATCGACGCGGGTCCGTGGGTTCCGCTTCCGCGGGGGACAAGCGCGAATGAAGACCATCGATTCTGGCCAGAAGCATGAACAGGGGCACAAGAACACCGGGCGGAGCCGTCCTGCGGCCCAGGCGAGGCGGGGCGACATCGCGCCGTGGGGGAGCAGAGCGGCTGTGCCGCTGCCACCCGCGGAGACGCCGGCGGTGCTGCAGCGCAAGCTAGCGGCGGCCTTTGGCCGTCAGGAGCGGGGCCAGACCTTCCCACGCTGGCAGTCAAACGGCGAGGCGGAAGCGGCCAGTCCGCAGGCGACGGCACACGACGCAGCGACAGCCGCCACGGAGGTCATGCCGTCTGCGGTCGCGCCGGCCGCGGTCGTGCAGCGCAAGGGCGGAGCCGAGCACCCCAGGACGCTTGAGATCGCGGCCGAGGGCGTGCATGGCCCAGGTCAGGCGCTGCCTCACCTGCAGCGCCTGCAACAGTCCTTCGGTCCGCACGACCTCTCCGGGGTGCGCAGCTTTGCCGGCGATCAGGCGACCACGGCCGCCCGGCAGATCGGCGCCGAGGCCTATACCCTGGGCGATCGCGTCGCGTTTCGCGATGGCAACCCCAGCCTGCACACCGTGGCGCATGAAGCGGCGCACGTCATCCAGCAGCGGGCGGGGGTGCAGCTAAAAGGCGGCGTTGGCCAGGCCGGCGATGCCTACGAGCGCCACGCCGATGCCGTCGCCGATGCCGTGGTCAGCGGCCGCTCGGCCGCGCCGCTCTTGGCGCAGTCGCCGACCGCCCGCCCTGCGCACTCGCCAGCCCAGCCCGCCGCCGTGCAGCGCATCAAAGCCGAAGACATGGGGACGCTGATGGCGCTGGCCGAGCTAGAGGCGCCGGGCTTCCATTCGCTGATGAAGAAGGTCGCCGCTGATAGCAATGCCGAATACAAGTACCGAAAAGGGCTTAAGAGCGCATCGCGAACCTTGGTCAAAGCCAAAGAATACGAAAAGGGACTTAAAGACGATACGAAGGCTGAACTCCACGGCGTCGAATCTATGGTTGATATGATCGCTGGTAGTTTGGTCTTCAAGTCGCTGGCCGGTCTGGCCGCTGGATACAATACGCTACGTACGGCCCTTGATGGAAAAGGGGCAGAGATTGTTCGCGTAAAAAATCGGATAGAAAAAGCCCATCTTCGGGATTTCTTGTTAAATATTAAGATGCCTTCCGGATTTATTGTGGAACTACAGCTGCACCTGGCCCCCACAATCGACGCGAAGATGGGCAAGTCAGTCAAAGTAGATGCGGATTCCACTGGGAAGGGAGGGCACACCAAATACACAGGTCACGATGCGTACGATTACCAGCGAATTCTCGATCCATTTCTCACGATCGTGAAGGATGTCAAATTTACCGCATATATCGATCCGGCAGACCAAGACGAAAAGTATGAACTGGCCCAAGAACGGACTCTTCTGCGGTATATGGAAGCCGGGACCGACGGAGACTTGTCAGCCTACCTGAAGCTCGAACCCTACAAGAAGAAGACGGAGGAAGATCTTAGTAAGCTGACTACAGAGCTGAATACCCTGTATTCAAACGTCATGAATGAGCTGATGACCAAGGCCTGGAGCTCGATCAGCAGCAAGAAAGATTACGCGTCAGACTTGGAGCTCGTAAAATCCATTCAATCTGTGGATGCCATCGTGCGGCAGGATCTAGCAACCACACGCAGCTATTGGCCAACGAAACCGGCGAAGTCATTGGGAGGCAAAGATGCCACCGAAAGCGCTAGAAAGAAGGAACTAAATCGACTGATCAAGTGGCACAAAACCGATGCTCAGACTGCATTGAATGCGTCGGACAGCGGAGATGCCGGCACGGTAAAATTGCTGAAAGATCTATACAAAGATCTCAACAGTGTTCGTTCCGAGAAGAAAACCAAACATCCGGATACCGTGAAAGAGCCTGCCTCGATTGATACCTTGCTTTCTCATATGAAGAAAATTGTCAGCATGGTCGAGAGGCAGGCAGATGTAGAGAAGATCGTGAAGCGAGTGAAGCAGAAGGCGCGCGACCGAAAACGCCGAGCGGAACGCGCCAAAACCAAAGAAGCCGAAGCGAAGGCCAAGGCGGCGACCGGCGTAACGGCGCCTGACACGCAATAAGGCCGGGGCGGGCGCGTCGGCCTTGGCTGCCGAGATCGACAATCCTATGCGCTCATCTTAGGTTCGATTCGGCGCAGAGACTTATGGCAGCAGCCGAGCCAGGAGCGTCCCCATGCGGGCATCCGGGCTGCGCAGCAGGAAGCCCCGCGCCTGCTCGTAGGCCAGGGCGGCGGCGACCTCTCGCCCGGCGCGCGCGTGATGATTGCCCAGCGAGCGCGCGATGACGCCCTGAGCAAAGCTCGGCGGGGGCTCTTGCGCGGCCGCCAAGCGCCCGGCCTGCGCGTAGAAATCAAGGGCGGCGGCATCGCTGTCGGCATCGCCGCGCAGGCTGTAGGCATCGCCCAGGATGGTCA
>DAORCZ010000838.1:0-4077 GCA_035345735.1 Pseudomonadota bacterium
GCAGCGCCCCCGGCAGCGGCGAGTACTGGACCAGCCCCGACAACACCGCCGGCGCCCGTGCCTTTGAGTATCTGCCGACGCCAAACACCGCCCGCCGTGACGCCATCCTATCTGTGCTGCGCAGCCAAAAGATCTGCGGCTGCGACGAGACCTCCGAACACGACGCAACGATCAACCACCACCACGATCCGCTCGTCACCAAGGGCGCCATCGTGCCGACCACGCCGAAGGTCTCGTGCTCGCGGATACCCCGCAAGGTCGTCGGACCCGCCTCATTCTGCGACAGCAGCGGCAGCAAGTGCCCCAGCGCGTCGATCAGCCATGAAGATCACGCCGCCTGGCTGGGCGATCCATGCAATGTCTTCATCTGCAACTCGGGCTCGATCAGCGGCTGGGATGATACCGGCCCCGGACGCGGGCTCGCCGAGACGATGGCGTTGCAGATCCTCAACCGCAAGAACCGCGGCCAGAGCACGAGTGAGCTCTGGCAGAACCTGGCGCTCAAGTGGGACGGGCGCGGCATCTACGACGCTCGCGCCGATCTCGATCGTCGCTATTCCGTTTCGGCCCTCGCGCTGTTTAAGGTCGTGGCCCGCGTCCTCGGCAAGCCACTGCCCAGCGGTCTCGACGAAAAACTGGTGGGAGCGCAGGGTGCAAACGGCGGCATTCGCAGCTTCTACGCGCTCGATGGCAACTTCTCGCTCGATCAGCAGGGCACAGCCAAGAGCACGGTCTTCTTCGTCCTCGCGTTCCGCAAGCCCGTTGCTGACTTCTAATTCTCCCGCGAAGGCTGGGTCCTAGGGCGCTCTCTCCACATCGGGCTCGGCCATTTTCGTTGTCCCTCGCCCTGAGCATGCCCGCGGCCCAGGCTTCGGCGCCGATGTGCTAGACGCCGCGCAGTACACCCAGACCCTGCGCCAGCAGCTAGGCTTGACCCGCCTACGCCCCCGCCCGCGGCCTCTGACCCGGCCAGCCCCCCACCGAGCCTCTAGCGCGACGACTTCTGCGTCTGCGCCGACAGGATCAGCTGGCGCATCGTGCCGACGATCTGCGGCTCGGCCAGCGGGCCGATCGAGTTCGTCTCTTCGTAGTGATCGCCCTCGGCTTCATCGAAATAGGGTCGGTTCTCGTCGAGAACCCAGTTGTAGCGGGGCACGATGTAGCCCAGGAAGTCCATGGTCAGGCCGAAGGTCATGCGGTGCGCTCGCTCGCCTTCCATGATGTCGACCAGATAGGGCGGCTTGGGCGCGCGGCTGACGTCGGGCGGGTTCTTCTTCTTCAGGTCGATGAAGGTGTAGGTGCCGGCCCGCGAGCCGTCGTAGCCGCCCAGGAAAAGCTCAGGCAGAAGCTCGCCGGGGTTGGTGATGATCGACAGCGGCCCGAAGCTCAGGTAGGCGACGCGCGTCTCGGCCGAGGGCAGGTTGCTGTCATCGATCGGACGGCTCATGTCGTAGCAGCAGGTGGTGCGCTTGTAGATGCCGAGCATGTTCGCGAAGTGATAGACGGTGTTGGCGATCTGCGCGGCGTACTTGGCGCTGCGAAAGCGCAGCTTGGCGTCTTTGCCCTCCAGGCTCTTGGCCGCCGGATCGGCGATCGCGGTCAGCGCAAAGCCGGCGACACTGCGCCCGATCAGCTCAGCCTTTTTGAAGCTGTGCTTGGGCACGGGATTGCCCATGTCATCGATCGGCACGACACGACCGGGTCCGATCTGACCGCCGAGCGCGCCTGACACATAGAGCACCGGCCCCACGCCTTTGCCTTCCATCTCGTCACGCAGGAAGTGCACAAAGTCGGACGTGATCTCGTGGTTGCTCGATCCTACCGACTCCGGATGATGGGCCCAGTTGACGACGGTGACGATCGGCTTGGGCGGCACGGCATCGCCCTTTTCGATGAACCGCAGCGTGTGCAGCGTGTTGTCGATGACCACCGGATCGCGGGCATCGCTGACGTAGCGCGACATGTCGTGCTTAGCGCCATCCTCGACGGCAATCGAGCTTACGCTGAGGCGCGCCGGGCGCAGCGCAGAGAGCGCCTTGAGCACCGCATCCGCCATACCCGCCCGCCACTGCTTCTGATAATCGGGATGGATGCCGGTCTTGGTGAAATCGGGGCCCCAACCGCCCACCGTATCGGCGTTCTGGTGAACGTGCGTGGCGTGCAAGAGCAAGAGATCGATGTCGTACTTTTCGCCCAGCTTGGCTCGCAGGATCGCCTCGACCTCGGCGGTCTCTTCGGCGAATAAGCCGAGGGCATCCATCGCCACCAGCGCCACCGTGGTCTGGTTCTGGCGCAGCACCACGGCACGCGCCCACACCGGATCGTGAACTGAAAACGCCAGCCGACCATTGCCATAGCCGGCCATCCAGTAAGCATCGAACTTGCCATTGCCGTTGCGATCGGTAAACGGCTCGTCGTCATCGCGCAGGTCGTTCTTGTTCTTGTCTTCAAACGGCTCGACGAGCGGCGAAACATCGACCTGGCCATAGCCGACCGACAGCACATCATCGCTGCCATCCGCGCAGTCGCGATCACCGGGGCAGCGCTGCTCGACCTTGAGCGGTAGCTCGTCGGGCAGGCGGGGAATCTCGGGCTCCATCGGCTCGGGCGCGGGCGTGTCGCAGGACAGCGGCAAGAGCAAGCACAGCGGCAGGACAAGCACGCTGGCCCAGGTCAGCGGTCGACGAAGTTTGGCGTGGGGCGATGGGTTCTTGGCGATGCCGCGCATGTTGGGATCCTTGGCTACGAGGGAAAGTCGGCAAGCGGTCTCGCCGGCGGGATGAGGGACGGAGACCGCGGGCGAGCATCGCCACATTGGGCAGGTAGGTCAACATGCGCTTCGTCCGCCAGCCGACCGCACTGCGCAAGGATTGCTGCTCAATCCGGCCACGCGCAGGGCAGGCCGGAAGCCCTCCACTTTGTGCTTGCGTTCGCCCGGCCAAGACGATAAAAGTGCCCTTCGCCTCCCTTGGGAGGAGTGGCCGAGTGGACGAAGGCAGCGGTCTTGAAAACCGCAGCACGAAAGTGCCGGGGGTTCGAATCCCTCCTCCTCCGCTGGCATCACAATCCGGCAGGTCTTCGGCTCGCAGCACCGCAATGCTGCCACCGACCTAAAGTCCGCCGGACTGACAACTGAAGAGCAGACGCAAGGCAGCCAATAACGCCTCGTTGTAGCCTGGACGGTGAAGCAGTTCTACAGAGGACCGCCGCCCGGACCCCAGCGAGGTATCCGGAGAGATGACCGAGAGGCCGAAGGTGCTCGCTTGCTAAGCGAGTGTACTGTCAAAAACGGTACCGCGGGTTCGAATCCCGCTCTCTCCGCCACCCATCAAGCCGGCCTGCAAACCGGCATAAAAAACAGATGCAGATGGGATCCCAAAATTTCGTTGCCAACCGCGCGGCGGTCCCTGTATAAAGCCGTCGGTTCGGTCGCGCATCGGACTGAGAAGCTCGCTTCTCGACGGAACGCAGCACTGCGACAATAGCTCAGCTGGATAGAGCATCGGCCTACGAAGCCGAGGGTCGGAGGTTCGAATCCTTCTTGTCGCGCAGGTGGGGATGGCCAGCGGATGAGCCTACTCAATGCTCCCGATTTGGCCCAAGGCTCGGACCCGTCCGAGAGCCCTGCTGTCCTCGCCCAGCCAGAAGATGTCTGGGCGATGCGGCTGGCGCTAGGAGAGGCCGCACAAGCCGCGATGTTGGGTGAAGTGCCGGTCGGTGCCGTGATCATCCTCGATGGTCAGGTGCTCGGAGCCGGCGGAAATCGGCGAGAGTGCGCGCAAGATCCGACAGCTCACGCTGAGATCTTGGCGCTGCGCCAGGCCGCAAAGGCCCGCGATAGCTGGCGAGTCTGCGATGCCACCTTGGTGGTGACGCAGGAGCCCTGTCCGATGTGCGCTGGCGCGATCGTCAACGCACGGATCTCGCGGTTGGTGTTCGGGTGTCTGAATCCGAAAGCCGGAGCGGTCCGGACCCTGTATCGAATGCTGGAAGATCCCCGCCTAAATCATCGCGTGCAGGTTGTGGAAGGGGTCCTCGCAGAAGAATGTGCGGCGCTGCTGCGGCGATTCTTTGCTG
>DAORCZ010000839.1:0-4063 GCA_035345735.1 Pseudomonadota bacterium
CTGAGCGTCGCCGCCGCCCGCTATTCCCCCGAAAAATCCCCCCCCACAGGCCTCTAGTGCGCCGCCGCCGCCGTCGGCAGCACATCAATCAACCCGTACGCGTGGGCCACCGCTTCGATGGGGTGCAGGATGCGACGGCCCGTCTCGTGGGCGATGCGCAGCGACGCCAAGCTGCAGTCGGACAGGACGACATCAGGGGCATCCCCGCCCGACTCGACGCCGCGCACTAGCTTCTGGGCGTACTTCTGGCCGGTGGCGTAGTGGCGAGCCTTCATGCCCCAGGTGCCGTCGACGGCTGAGCACTCCTCGACCATGCGAACTTCCGTTCCGGGGACAACGTTGAGCACGCGCATGCCCGGGAAGCCAATCTTCTGCGCCCGCAGGTGACAGGCCGCGTGATAGGCGACCTTGCCCAGCGAGCGCGGGAAGCTGCGATTGAGGCGCTTCTCACGCCCCAGCACGACGAGAAACTCCAGCACATCCAGCGTCGCGGCGGCCACCTCGCGTACCTCGGGCAGCGGCACGTACTCGTGCCATTCCTTTTTCAGCATCATCCCGCACGAGGGCCCCGCCACCAGCACCTTGCGCCCGGCCCGCACATGCGGCAGCAGAAGCGCCACGTTGTGCGCGATCTTGCGACGGGCCGCCTCGATGTCACCGCCGTCGAGATTGGGCAGACCACAGCAGGTCGGCACCGCTCCCAAAAGCTCGGCCGGGCCATCTTCGCCGCCTTCGGGATAGAACACGCGATAGCCGTTGTGTTCCAGAACGCGCGTCGCTGCCGCCGGCACGTGCGGCACGTTGTAGTCGCCGTAGCAGGTGGGAAACAGCACAATTTCGCCGGCCTGGCCGGCGCTCGCAGAAGGCTCATGGCGACGGAACCACGACAGGAAGGTCTCGTCAGCCATCGGCGGCAGCGGAAACTCGGCGCTGATGCCGGTGGTCTTTTCCTGCACCTTGCGCAGCAGGCGCTGCGTGGTCACAAAGTTGGCAATCGGCGCGACGCTGCCCGATCCCAGCTTGCCGATAAGCTGCGGCTCGCCGAGCAGACGATCGACCAGCGGAATGCCCTCGCGCTGCGCCCGCTGGGCCCGTTCGCGAACCAGGATGCGCGGAAAGTCGAGCGCTTCGCTCGCTCCCTCATCGGGCGTATACGGACACTTGATGTAGCAGAGCTTGCACTGCCAGCACTCGTCGGCAATCGCCCGCACATCGCCCATATCCAGCGTCTCGGCGCCCTCGGCCCGCCCGCTGTCGATGGCGGCGTCGACCCGACGAAACAGCTCGGGAAACGAGCCGCAGTAGTTCACGCACATGCGGCACTCGTGACAGATCTGAAAGGCGCGCTTGAGCTCGCTCAGCAGATCCGCCTCGTCGAAGTAGCGCGGATCCTGGGGACTTAGCGCCGGCGGACGCGGCGGCAGACGAGGGATGACACTCATGGCCGCATCTTACAGCGAGCCCGAAGCCGGCGAGGGGAAAGGACGCGCAAGAAAGGAGCAGTCCCGGCGCGGCCTCCTGCGATACTATGGCCGAGGATGTGCCGCCGGTAGGCACTCCCAGGCTCGCCCGTAAGCCCGATGGAAAAGCCGCAACAAATTGAGAACTACCGCGTCCTCCGCGAGCTTGGTCGTGGCGGGATGGGCGTGGTGTACGAGGCCGAGCATCGGGAGTTCCGCAGTCGTGTGGCCATCAAGGTGTTGCATCCACGGCTGGCGCAGGATCCGCAGATCCTGGCCCGTTTCCGCCTGGAAGCCGTCGCGGCCAACGTGCCACAGCATCCCGGCATCGCCCGCGTGCTCGGCGGCAACGTCCTGCCCAACGGCGACCTGCCCTACATCGTCATGGAGTTTCTCGACGGCAAGCCGCTACGCCGTCGCCTGGCCAAGAATCGCGAAGGCCTGCCCGAGATGGTCGCGGTGCGCTTTGGCAAGCAGATTGCCGATGCGCTGGCTGCTGCCCACGCCAAGAAGATCGTCCATCGCGACATCAAGCCCGAAAACATCATGATCGTCCGCGACGACGCGGTGCCCGGTGGCGAGCGCGCCAAGGTCCTCGACTTCGGCATTGCCGCCGTCGCTGCCGAGATCGCCGCGTCCGAGTCGCAGTCTGACACCCAGGTCAAGACCAGCCCGTTTGCGGGCCTCATCGGCACCGCCGCGTACATGGCCCCCGAGCAGTGCCAGCGCATCGGCAACGCGCCAATCGACGAACGCGCCGACGTCTATGCCCTGGGCACCGTGATCTACGAGATGCTCTGCGGCCACCCGCCCTTCGTCGAGGGCGAGGCGGTGTCGCTGATGTACAACCACATCCACAAGCCGCCCGAGCCGCTGCGCAAGCACCGCCCGCAGCTGATGCCAGATCTCGAAGATCTGGTGATGCGCATGCTCGCCAAGTCGCCGGATCGTCGGCCGACCATGCGCGAGGTCTCGCTGGCGCTGTCGCAGCTAGATCAGAACAGCGCGCCCAGCCTGCCGGGCCTATCGACGCTGGATGAGTCGCCGCGGGCCAGCCGCAAGCGCTTCGCCCTGTATCTTTTGCTGGGCGCGCTGAGCCTGGTGGCGAGCGGCTTCTTAGTCCAGCAGTACGTCGGCGGCACCAGCCGCATCACCTGGAAAGTGTCGAGCCAGCCCTCCGGCGCCGCGCTCGTCGATCCCGACGGACGAACCCTGGGTACGACGCCCTTTGAAGAGACCAAGGCTCGCGATCTGGGCAAGATCACCGTCGAAGTCCGCCTGCCTGGCTTTGCCGCTCAGCGCATCGTCCTCGATCGGGCCGAGGACTACGACCGCACCCTGGTCCTGTCGCCGGATCGTCGCTAATCCCCTGCCCTCGCCGACCCACCCCGATGAACGTCGCTCCCGCTCCCTTGGCTCGTGCTGCTTATTTTGGTCTCGCCCTGTCGCTGCTTTCGGCCGTGGCCTCGGCGCAGCTGCAGATCCCGGCGGGCTCGCCGCTGCAGTCGGTGCTGCCACCCGGCGGCGGAATTGCCGACGCTGGTGAGCCGTGGTCGGTGGTGCAGAATCCCGCCGCCATGGCTCCGCTGCGCGGCTACCTGTTTGGGCTGCGGCACACCGAGCTGACGCTGGACACCGGCTTCACTGGGCGCGGCTCGGGCCTGTATCTTTCGCGGCCGCTGCCCCTGCTCAGCAAGCTTGCCGTCGGTGGTGCGCTGGAGATCCTGCGGCCTCCGGTCAGCGGACCGGCCGCCGTCACCGGCAAGCTGAGCCTGGCGCTGTCGTATCGCCTGCGCCCCTGGGTGGCGTTCGGCCTGGGCTATGCGCACGGCTTTGCCCCGTCGTGGGCCAGCCCCAGCGGCAGCGACACCGTGCAGCTTGGCGCCCACCTGACCATCAGTCGCTTCGCCGCGCTGGGCTTCGTCGCCAGCGATCTCACCGCACCGCTTGTCCATAGCGGCCAGCCCGGTACGGGCGCCGTCCTGCTCGAACGCAGCTACGAGCTAGAGACCCTGTTCCGCCCTCTCGGCGACTACCGCTTTGAGCTGGCCGCTGGCCTGCGGGTCGGCGAGTCGTCGCGCACCCTGTGGCCGCGCGCGCGCCTGTGGGCCCGTCCCACGGCCGGCTTGGGTCTGTCGCTGGAAGGCAGCGTGGTCTTCGACCCCACGCAGATCTCGCCGAGCGCCGGTCCGGCCGCCACGCCTGAGCTGACCCATCAGCTCGACTATCGCGTCTCGCTGGGTGTCGCCATTGACTTCGCCCGCGTCGGTGCGGACCTTTACGCCCTCGTCGCCGGCCGGAGCAGCCTGGGCACTGCGGCCCCCGCCAGCTCGACCCTGGGCTTCCACGGAATGAGCCTGGGGCTGCGCGTATCAAGCGAGCACTACCCGGCCATCTATCGCGGCTCGGCGCGGATGGTGCGCGTCGATCTCGGCGGGCGCGGCGCCGAATCGACGATCTGGCTGCTCACCCGCCTGCAGCGGCAGTTGTGGGCCGAAGTGATCGTGATTCCACTCTGGGAGATCCAGCCGCACTTCGTCGCCCGCAAGCAGGTCCGCAACCTCGTGCCGGGGCCGATGACCCTGTTTCAGGGAATCGACCGC
>DAORCZ010000840.1:0-4060 GCA_035345735.1 Pseudomonadota bacterium
TCACCCTGGAACAGCTCTGGGAGCAGCGCCAAGGCAACACCATCACCTGGCATGCCTGGCGCGCGGTCGGCGGCGTGCGCGGCGCGATTACCCGGCGCGCCGAAGAGGTCCTCGCGGTGTCGCGCAAGGCCGAAGATCCCGGGCTTGTGCAGAGTCTGTTCGGCCGGCTGGTTCAGCTTGGCGACGGCACACCCGACACTCGCCGCCGCGCCGCACGGCAAGAACTGGAAGCCATCGCCCCCGGCCGCATGGGCCCGATCGTCGACCGCTGGGTCGATTCTCGCCTGCTCACCGCCGACGAAGCCGAGGTCACCATCGCCCACGAGGCGCTGCTCTACGAGTGGGAGACGCTGCGCCGCTGGATCGACGACAGCCGCGAGTCCTTGCGCATCCTCGGCCGACTGAGCCGCGATGCCCGCCACTACTTCGCCGGCGGCGAGCGCGAGGACGACCTGTGGCACGGCACGCCGCTGCGTCGCGCGCTGGCCCTAAAATCCGACGGCAAGCTGCAGCTTGCGCAGCAAGAAGCCGACTTCCTGCAGCGCTCTGCCGATGCCGCCGAGCGTCATCAGGCCCTACTCGACGAGCAAGCGCGCCGCGCCCACGAGTACGATCGCAGCGTCGGCGAAAAGCCACGCACCATCGCGGTGCTGGGCGTCATCGGCGTCTCCGCCGTCACCCACTTCGTCACCCGGCTCATCGTGCATGACATCTCGCACGAGCTGTACATGGCGCTCTCCGGGCTGCTCGGCCTCATCGGCGCCGGGCTCCTGATCAGCATGCGCAAGAGCAACTTCTTTACCGAGTTCAACCGCCGCACCCTCTCCCTGTGCCTGACCGCTCCCGGACCGGTCTTCGTCAACCACTACATCGCCCGCGCCTTTGGCTTTCCCGCCGACCGGTCGGTGGTCATCGATCTCAACGTCATCCTGATGTTGACCATCGTCGGAGCCATCACCATCGACAGTCGCCTAACCGTCTTGGTCGGCCTCAACCTCGTCGGTCTATTCATCGCCGTCCGCGACCCGCAGTGGATCGCCCCGATGATGGCCATCCTACCGACGCTGTGCATCCTCTTCATGTTCGTCTTATTCCGCCAGGAAGGCCGGGATCCGCGGAGCGCGCCGTAAGGAAGCGGCCGACCTACAGCCTGTGCTCAAACGGATGCCAGGTGCCGGCGTGCTTGCCGGCGCGGATGAGCTGGATTTCGTTGAACTGGACCAGGATGTCGCCCTGCAGCGGACGATAAAAGACATAATCCCCGGGCTTCAGCGGGTGGTCAGCAGCGACGTTGAGCAGCGACTGATTGGGGATGCGGTTGTCGGCAGGTCGCGTGTTGTAAAGCGGGTTGCTAAAGAGTCCCTGGGGATACTCCGGACGCAGGTCCCAGCCCCCGCCGTAGACAAACACCACGTCGGCGCGATTGCGGTTCCACCAGCTCCACAGCTTGCCGATACCTTCGGCGTGCGGCAGCGTGCCCGGGGATAGACGCTTAAGCACCGGCTCGGCGATGTAAAGAGCGGGCTTTAGCGACGACAGAAGGGCGGTATCGAAGTCGGCGGGCTTGACCACGGCGGAGCCAATGGCGAGCTCATTCGCGCTGCTCTTCCAGCTGCCGCCAGCGCGGAAGCGGGGATACGTCTTACTGCCCCCGGCATCGACCAGAAGCTCGCCCGCGGCAAGCTGCGGAAAGTTGCTGCGCACAAAGTCCACCGCCGCAGTGAGCGCCGCCTGCGAGTCGGTAAAGGACCGATCCTGCGCTGACGCGGCCGAGCGCAAGAGCGGTGGCGCGTACGGCACATGGCCTTCGTAGCCCATCAGGCCCGCGAAGCGCAGGTGCTGCGGATGTTCGACGATCGTGCTGAGCAGGCGACGCAGGACCTCGTGACCGGCAGTGCCCCCGCGGTGCAGGCCGACGTCGACCTCGATAGCGATCTCCAAGGTCAGGGATCGGCGCTGCGCAATCGCCAGGTAGGCGGCCAATCGAGCCTCGTGATCAACCAGCCAGCGCAGGCGCGTCGCCGACAGCTTGTTTTCGGCCGGCGGTGCAGCGTAGAACGCTTCCACTTCCGACGCCGGCAGCGGTTTGCCAAGCAGGATATCGAGCCGCTGCGGCGTCCCCGGCACCAGCGCCGGCCCATCGATCAGGTTGTCGATGAGCGGCCGCAGATAGGGGCCGTGGAATTCCATCAAGCGCTGCGAGTGCATGTTCGACAGCACGTGCCGCAAGAGCTCATACGACGGCAACGACTTGGTGGTCGCGCGATAGGCGGCATCGTTCCCCAGCGCCTGCCGGATCTCGGCCAGATTGTGATCGATGCGATCGAGATCGAGCACCACAACCGGCCGCGCCAGCGACGCCGCCGACAGGGCCTGGCCCAGCCCATCGAAGTACGGATCAGGCCGATGAGGTTCAACAGGTGGGCGGGTGAGCGGCACCGCCAGCGCAGCCGCCGCCAACCCAGCCAGCACGATTCGACGTTTTCTAAGCCGCATGCCGCCATGATGGCACAAGGGCCCAGACGGCGCGGCAATCTAGCGACGAGGTGCTTCCGCGGCCCCCGCGGCGTTCTTCACAGCGGGCGGCGGGGGGGCGGCAGGTCCCGGTCGCAGATCGATTTGCACGACGAATCGCCCGCTCTGTAGCTCCGCTGCGTAGGGCGACGGAACCGGCGGAAACACAGCGGACGGCGGCGCGCTGGCAAAGCCGATGAAGCGGTCGCGGATGCAGGCCACGACGTAGCGATCGGGCAGCGTGGCACGCCCTCCGGCATCGATGTCGGCGCAGCCCTCGCTCATCCGCAACGCCATGGCCACTCGCCCCCGCAAGCGCGGATCAATCCCCAGGCCTTCGGAATAGCAGCTACAGACCGCGGGCAAGATCTCGCGGCGGAGCCGCTCATCCAGCCAGGTCTGCGCCTCCCGACTGAGCCCAGGCGCGCTCAGGACGGCCAGCTGGCAGTCCGGGGTCGGTACCGGTTGCCGTCGCTGCCGTCGCGCACGCGCCGCACAGAGAGGATCGCTCTGCGCCCCCAACAGGCAGGGCATCGCCACCGTGATGCAGCCCTCGCCTCGCCCACCGCCACCGCTTTGCGCCAGGGCTGGCTCAACCCCAGACAGGCCCAGGGCAAGGACGGGAAGCAGTCGGTTTCGCAGGCGCCGCATGACCCCACTATAGGGCACGACGACGATTTCCCGTCGCACCGAAACTGCCAGTACCGACCTGCGTTACCTTGGAAACAAGGAGTCTCCCATGCCGCGATCCCTCTCCCTCACCACACGCCTCCTCGCTGGCTGCTGGCTTTCCGCCTTTTCTGTCTTACCGATTTCTTGCGGCAGCGATGGCAGTGGCGGCGGTGGCGGGTCCCAGGCCAGCTCGATCGACAAGATCTACGCGCGCGCCACCACCACCTTGGCCATCGAGGTCGATTATCAGACGGGCGCCGAGCCCTACACCGGCACGCTCCTGACCATGGACACCTGGAACCTGTTTAAGGTCAACGCCGCCGCCCTGTTCAAGAGTCAGAAGACCCTGCAGGTGCCCACCACCCTCGCCGAGATGCAGGCGCTCTCGGACATCAGCGGCACGACGTTTACCTCGCAGCAGGTGCTGGACATCGCCAGCCGGCACCGCGATCTGGCCGATACCGCCGACCGCGCGACGTTCTACTTCGTGTTCCTAAACGGCATGTTTCACGACGGGCAGATGGTGCGCAACGACGTGCTCGGGGTGTCGATCGGCGCGACGCGCGTGATCGCCATGTTCAAGCCGGTGATCATGAGCGCCGCCACGCTGGGCAACATCCGCAAGTTCGTTGAGCAGTCAACGCTGGTCCACGAATTCGGGCATGCCGTCGGCTTGGTCAATAACGGCGTGGCGATGATCACCGCCCACCAGGACACCGCGCACGGCGCTCACGACAGCAGCACAGCCTGCGTCATGTACTACGCCAACGAGGGCGCCAGCGACGCCGCACAGTTCGCGCAGCGCTACATCAGCACCGGCAACGAGGTCCTCTTCGACAACAACTGCCTCGCCGACACCGCCGGGCGACTGGCC
>DAORCZ010000841.1:0-4055 GCA_035345735.1 Pseudomonadota bacterium
AAGAGTTCTCGACGGAAACGGCTCGGCCAACCGGTGCTCACCGACTCAAAGACCAGAGGGCTGCTCGCGAGCCTAGGCGCCTGCATGGCCGGCACCATATCACTGCGGCTACGACGGGCAACGGCTTGGTCTGCTGCGGGCTGCCGGCAGCAGCCTGGGGCCCCTGGACCCCGGAATGGAGGGAGCCCTCCGGCTGGCTCCCTCGGGGCTCACGTTGGCACGGCTGCTGCTTTGTTTCAGCCGCATGCCTACACTTCCTCGTCTGACCCAACAGTCTCTGTCGCTCGTCGCTGCTGGTCTCGGTCTACTGGCTCTGCCGAGCTGCGGCGGACCCGAGCTGGAGTCGCTAGAAACCGTCAACCCATCGGCCCTGGAAGCTGCGGCGATGCCCGCCTGCCACACCGCATTGGCCGCGTTTGATGGGACGACCGCGTATTCAAACGGGCCGTACACCGGCACCGGCACCTCCTGCGGTGGCGTCGTGGCCTCGGGCTATCAGTACCAGTGCGTCGAGCTGGTGATGCGCCACTTCATGCGCAAGTGGGGCCTCCGCTGGTATGGCAACGCCAAGGATCTGCTGCGCAATGCTCCGCGGGCCAGCGTCGATGTCTTTAACAATGGGGATCGGGCGCATCCTCCCGTGCCGGGCGATATGGTCATCTGGGAAAACGGCACTTATGGACACGTCGCGCTAGTCGTCGCGGTGAGGGCGGGCGCCGTCGATATCATCGAACAGAACGTGAGCGGAAACGGCAAGGCCACACTGCCCTACGACGGAAGCCGCATCGGCGCCCGCTGGTCCACCTGGGTCCCCACCGGCTGGGCACACGCGAAGGCCAACTCTGGCGGTGGTCCCGGCCCAAGCTGGGACTGCAGTAAGTCGGACTACATGGGCAAGCAGGTCTGGACCTGTGACGGAAACGCGCGCTGGAAGTGCGACGCGGGGACGCCGCGCAGCGAGGCCTGTGGCGTCGGTTGCTTCGCCGCTGGCGTCGGCCAGGACGACTTGTGCATCTCGGCGGCCAGCGGCTGGTCCTGTGCCAACTCGTCGTACATGGGCAAGCAATACTGGACCTGCAACAGCGGCAGTCTGTATCGCTGCGACGGCAGTTCACCAACGGTGGTGCGCTGCGGAAGTGGCTGCAGCGCGCGGCCCCTGGGGAACGACGACATCTGCAACTAGGCGACCAGTCCCCTCGGCGCAGGGGCTAGTTGCCGCAGGCTCGCAGGAGCTCGATCTGTTGCGCTGCGGTCATCTCGCGGCTGGGGCCCAGGTTGCGCAGAACCCGGCAGGCGAACGCGCGAAACCCGTCGGCGGTGGCCGGGTGGACGATGGCCGTGTAGTCCTCGCCGGCGGTAGCCAGCCACTTTCCGTCACTGGAAAAGGTGACATCCCACACGCCGGCGTCATGGCCGCGGAGCACCATCAGCTCCTTGCCGGTAGCCGGGGACCACAGCCGCGTCGTTCCGTCCTCGCTGGCCGTCGCCAAGAAGTCACCGGCCGGCGAGAACTGGGCCGAGCGTACCCGCGCCGTGTGGCCACGGAGCGTTGAAATGACCCGGACACCCTGGGCATCCCAAGCCCAGATGCGCGCCGTTTTGTCGTCGCTGCTCGTCGCCAACAGGCGAGCATCAGGCGAGAACGAGACGGCGCGGACGCGATCCTGGTGCCCCGCAAACACCTGCAGGACCTGGCCGGTCTGAACATCCCAGACACGGGCGGTGTTGTCGTCGCTGGCCGTCGCGACATAGCGCTCGTCTTTCGAGAAGGTCACATCGCGGATGTTGCCCTTGTGCCCCTTGAACACGATGAGCGGGGCAGGGGGCGTACTGCTCAGGTCCCAGATGCGCGCTGCGTAGTCGCCGCTGCCAGTGAGCAGTCGCTTGCCGTCGGCGCTATAGGCCACTCCGTTGACCCAGCCCCCATGCGGCAGCGTCGCCAGGCTCTGGCCGGTACCAACGTCCCAGAGGCGAGCTGACTTGTCGTCGCTGCCGGTCGCCACTTGCGTGCCGTTTGGAGAAAATGCGATCGCGTTCACGCCCGCGGTGTGGCCGGTGAGCAGCGCCAGCCGACTGCCGCTTGCGGCGTCCCAGATCGCTGCTCGCTCATCCAGGCTGGCGGTTCCGATGCGGCTGCCATCGGCAGAGAATGCGACGGCGAACACGCTGTTCTCGTGCCCAGACAGCAAGGTCAGGGAGTTGCCGCGCTGGGTGTAGCGAACCCGGGCCGTCGCATCCAGGCCCGCTGTGACCAAGGTTGCTCCGTCGGGAGAGAAGCTGGCGGCGAGAATGCCAGCGCCATGCCCCGCGTAGCGGGCGACTTCCTTGCTATTGCCGACATCCCACAGGCGGGCGGTTCCGTCTTCGCTGGCCGTCAGCACGTACTTGCCGTCGGGCGAAAAGCTTGCCGAGTACACCCAGGCGGTGTGCCCCTTCAGTGTCCCTACTTCATGCCCGTCGCTGCTGTTCCAGATGATCGCGTTCTGATCGGCGCTGGCTGTCACGACCAGCTTGCCGTCCGGAGAGAAACCCACCGAGTTCACAACCGCGGTGTGACCGTTGAGGGTCACCAAGACTCGGCCGCTCTCAGCGTCGCTGATGCGAGCCGTCTTGTCGTCGCTGGCCGTGGCAATGCGGAGCCCGTCGGGTGAGAACGCCGCGCTGTTGATGCCGCCAGTATGTCCCTTGAGCGTGACCGTCGTGGCCAGCGGTTCGCCCGGACCACTCGTAGACCACAGGCGAGCCGTCTGATCGGCGCTAGCGGTCAGGAGCTTGGTGCCATCTGGGGAAAAGGCGACGGCGTTGACGCTGCCCGTGTGTCCGCTCAATACCTGCAGCGAGCGGCCTCCCTCGGCAGCCCAGAGGCGAGCCGTGTGGTCTGCACTCCCTGTGGCCATCCGCTTGCCGTCTGGCGAGAAAACAGCACTGTTGACGCTGCCCGCATGCCCGCTCAGACGCAGGCGCTCATTGCCTGTGTTGGCATCAAACAGCCGAGTCGTCACGTCAGCGCTGGCCGTTAGCACGCTCAGGCCGTCCGGCGAAAATACGGCGCTATTGATCGCATCCCGATGGCCCCGCAGTGGCCGAGGCACCAGCACCTGATACGTCGTGCCGATCAGACCATGTAGCGTCGACAGGGCTGTCACCGACGAGCCAGTACCGGGCTTGCTGGTTTCCTCGGGCGGTGGAGGCGCGCCCGGCTGCAACATCGCCTGCATGCCTAGGATCAAGTCCCGCACGCTGTCTGGCTTGGCCGGGGTCTGGCTTATGCCCGGCGTTGGCGCCACGACCGACGTTGGACAGCCGGTGGCCAGCGTGAGGAGCGTCACCGCCGAAGCCCATGGCCAAACCCCATACCTCAATCGTTGCGGACCGCGGACCGGCCCACTCCACCCGCGGTCCTGTGCCGTCGCTGTGCTCCAGGTCGCATCGCCCCTGTGCCGCGCTGTGTACCCATCGCGCCCCCCTGGCTGGAATCCCGCGCCTGCAGCTACAGCGCCATGCCCTTCTTGTGGCTCATCAGCTCTTTTTGCACCTTCAGAAGGAGCTGATTGGTCTCGATGAGCTCACGCGTGCGGGTGCGAATCTGGATCGCCAGTCGCTCGCGCTCGCGGGCTTCGTTATCGAGCATCTTGCGGTACTTGTCCTGAACCTGAGCCTCGTCGGTGACGTCGCGCTGAATCTCCAGCGCTCCCACCGGCTGGCCATTATCGTCGAGGATCGGGATGGCCGAGAGCACGTAGCGACGTGTCGGCGTGTCGTCTGCTTGGCCTAGCGGCTTGCCGTCGATCTCGTCGAGGCGCACGTGCCGTTGGTCACGCCAGCACTGCTGCGCGATGCACGACCCCTGGCAGATGCCCAGCCGCAAGACCTCGTGGCACTTCCGGCTCTTGAGGTTGCGCGCCTCGGAGCGAGGGAACATGGCGAAAAACGCGCGATTGTACTCGACGATGTTGCGCTCGGCGTCGCAGATGAACCAGCTGTCGATGATTACATCAGACTGCGCCTTAAACTGCTGGATGAAGCGCTCCAGAGCTGGGTGCATAGGGTCATCC
>DAORCZ010000842.1:0-1587 GCA_035345735.1 Pseudomonadota bacterium
CGCTGGATCAGCGCTACGAGTACACGTACCAGCGCAGCACCAATAAGTGGGAGCGACCCGACATGCTGCGCGGCTGGATCGAGCAGCTGTGGAGCCTGCGCACGCAGGCGATGGCCTCCGGGGACTACAGCGCCGTGCGGGCCTTCATCCAGACCACCTTCGACTATCAGGAGCTGCTGGACTACATCGCGATCCGCAACTGGTCGCAGACCTGGGACGACGTCGTTCACAACCACTTCTTCTATCGCCGCGCCAGCGACGGAAAATGGATCATCATTCCGCAGGACAAAGATCTGGAGTTTGGCGAGTTCTGGAGCTGGTATCCCGGCAAGTCATTCTTCATCGGCGAAGAGAACAACCTCGACAATCGACTCGGCTGGACCGGGCTCAAGGACGCCTTCATCAAGGCCTTCCGCCCCGAGCTCATCGCGCGTGTGCAGCAGCTTTCGACAAGCGGCGTGCTCGCCCCGGCCTCGTACACCGCCAAGGTGAATGACGCGGCAGCGCAGTTCAGCTTGACCGACTACCAGGCCTCGCCCGCCGCCGGCAACGGCGGCTTCTGTGACTTCAACACCGAGCTCGCCAACCTGCGCAACTTCGGCCCCTGCCGCGACAAGGATCTGACCGATGGGATCGATCCGGCGAGCTGCCCGGCCACAAGCTGCGGCCTCAAGGGCGAGTACTACCAGACCAACACCAGCGACACGACCAGGGCCTTCACCAGCGCGATGCTAAAGACCACGCGCACCGATCCGCGCATCATGTTCGACTTCGGCACGGCTGCACCGGCTGGTGGTGTACCCGCCGACAACTTCCAGATTCGCTGGAGCGGTCGCGTCGTGCCGCGCGCCACCGAAGCCGTGACCTTCTACACCCAGACCGACGACGGCGTGCGGCTGTACATCAACGGGGCACTGGTGATCGATCGCTGGATGATCCAGAACACGACGGAGTACAGCGCCACTGTCAATCTGACCGCGGGCGTCCCGGTCACCATCACCATGGAGTACTTTGATGGGACGGGTGGAGCGACGGCGCGGCTCCTGTGGTCGAGCCCGTCGATGTGCAAGCAGTACGTCCCGTATTCACGGCTGCGTCCGATGTAACCACGGACCGGCTTTCCTGGCTTACCTTCACTCTCGGGGGAACTTTGACGATGTCTGAGCGACTGCGATCTCGATACCCATCCCTCTACCGCGGCCTGCAAGCGGGAATTCTGGCGCTAAGCGTTTCAGCGCTCTCAGCCTGCTCGGGGGGCGGCACCAGCACGCCGGGCACGCCGGACATGAGCCTGCCCTACGAATACAAGCCAGCGACGATCAACCAGATCGATCTGGATCCCGGCAACGGTCCCTACGGCAATGCTCAGCGCGTGGTGCTGGAGCGCGTGGTGGCCGTGACCAAGGTCGACAAGTACGTGAACTCAGCGAACCAGCAGTGTCGCTACCAGATCTGGGTGCAGGACCCGATGTGCACCACGCCCCCCTGCGGCATGGTGGTCAAAGCCATCGGCCCGATGGCCCCAGCCGGCAGCTCCAGCGGCAAAGACTGCCCGTCGGCAGCGACGAGCGGCACGCTGCTCGACAC
>DAORCZ010000842.1:1687-4051 GCA_035345735.1 Pseudomonadota bacterium
GCTCCAGCGGCAAAGACTGCCCGTCGGCAGCGACGAGCGGCACGCTGCTCGACACCATCTCCAAGGGCGACAATGTGCGCGTCCGCGGCAAGCTGGTCTTCGAAGTCGACAGCGTGGCGCCGATGACTGTGGTCGAGCATCAGCTGTTCGTGGAGTCGATCGATATCCTCTCTCCTGATGCAACGATCAACCCGATCGTGTTCAGCGATAGCGCGCTCTACAGCCAGTTCGTGACGCACCTCGGCCAGACCTGGAACAAGTATGAAGGCATGTCGGTGACACTGCAGCCGACGACGGGCACGCTGCAGGTGACGGCGTTCGACGGCAGCGGTTTTAAGACCAATCCGGGCGGTAGCACCTGGGGCGATACCTTCGACAGCGACTACTACCCCTCTGGCGCGACGACCTTCCCGACGATCGGTTCGATGTGGAAGTCGATCTCGGCCGTCGTCTCCACGCGCCACGGTGGCGAGCTGATGCCGACCCGCAACAAAGACTTCGTGCCCTAACCACGACGACGCAGTCAGACCGGTTGTCAGCCCAGGGATCACGCACACGCCCGATGCCGCGACTTGATAGCGAGACTGTCGATCCGCTCTTAGCTGCCCTGGCTGCCCTTGGCGAGCCGGGGGTGACGGATCTTGCAAGCGCGGCACCGGGCTCGCTCGCCGACTGGCTAGCGACGGTGCCGACCGCCGTACTACCGGCGATTGCCGACGTGCTGCGTCGCCGCATTCGCTGGGGTTGGCAGTACGGTGAACCGACAGCGGCCCGGACGAGCGAGCGCCGCCTGCTGCAACGCCAAACCGCTGCACTTGCCGAGCTGCCCGCCAACTCTCTGCTGACTGCGCTGGCCAGCCTGCACGGCAGTGGCTACGTCCGCGAGGCTGCACTGCGTCGCCTTCTCGACGGATGCGATGGCAGCGAGGTGCCCTTTCTGCTGCTGCGCTGCAACGACTGGGTACCGGCCATCGCGCAGCTGGCGCAGGCAGGACTACGGGCTCGACTGCGGCCGGAGTATGCCCGCCACCTGCTGCGCAGCTATCGCCTGATCGAGCTCCTGCAGCACGCTCAGCGCAACGTGCTTTCCGACCTGTTGCGCGAGGTGCGGGGCACGCTGCAGCAGCCCGCCGCCTGGCCGGTGCTGTTCGAAGCCAGAGACCACGCCGACAAGCAGGTCCGCCGCGCCGCCTACCTGCTGCATGCCGATGCGGTGCTGACGGAGGACGCGGCAGGCGCAGAGTCCGCTCTGCGTGAGCTCTTGCGCTCGGCGTTGCAAAGTCGCGATCTCTGGTTGCGCATCTGGGCGGCTCGCACCGCGCGCGCGCGGCTTTACGGCAGGGCGCTCGTCGAAGTCTTATCGCCAGCGCAGCGCGATCGCAGTGCCCCGGTACGTCGCGAGGCGTTGCTGGCCTTCCTCGACGATTTTCCCGAGCTGCGCCGCAGCCTGCTTGATCCCTGCGCCGGCCTGCGGGCCATGGTGCGCTTCTATCTGCGCAAGAAAGCCCACCTCGACTTCGCCGCGCTCTATCGGCACGAGCTCCGCACGGCATGGCAGACCGATTGTGCGGAATCTTCTCCGGCCACCGTGCGACGAATCTGCATCGCGCTCGACGGCCTGGGCGAGACCACGAGCACCGCAGCACCGTTGAAGCCGACCGCCCCCCCGCCCGACGGTGTGGCGAGCATGGACAGCCCTGCTCTATCCCCCGAGGCGTTCCTTTACGATGCGCGACCGCGGGTCCGCAGGTCGGCTCTGCGCGCGCTGGTCAGGGGCGATCACAGCGCGGACAAGGCCCCGTCCCTGTCGGCGCTGCAGGCTGCGCTTGGTGACAGCTCCGCTGGGGTGGTGCGCTGCGCGCTTGAGCTTCTGGCTAGCGAAGCCGGAGGCGCGGCCCTGTTGCGGCTCGGGGCCGATACGCTGTGGCAGGCCTTCTGCAGCCGCAGCGAGCCCGGGACCCGACGGCGCATCCTCAGTGCCCTGGGGCAGTTTGGACGCTGGACGCGGCTCGGCTACTTGCTGCGTGCCTGCGACGAAAGCGACCCGCAGCTAGCGGCCATGGCCCGGCGCGCGGTGGCCAGCGCGCTGAGCGGTCAGATCTACACCCGCCCCACCTCCAGCGAACGGGCCCGTGTTGAGCAAGCCCTGGCTGAGCTCACAGCCCAGGCCCACGATCCCGAGTGCCGCGTCCTGGCTCGGGGCGTTCGCTCGGCGCTCGCCGCGATCACTTGACGGTCGGCGGACGCCCCACGATCAGCTGCGCGACCTGCGCCAGGGCAGCGGCGTGCAAGTGGCCGTTAGAAGCCACCAAGCCATCGCCGTGACCTAGCTCGCCGTCGTAGCGCAGCGGCCGGCCATAGAGA
>DAORCZ010000843.1:0-4050 GCA_035345735.1 Pseudomonadota bacterium
GCCGCGCTACATGGCGCCCGAGCAGTTCAACGGCCAAACCACCGACGCGCGCACCGACGTCTTTACCTTCTGCGTCGTGCTGTACGAGTCGCTGTATGGCATCCAGGCCTTCCCGGGCAACTCACTCGGTGAGCTTGCGCTGAGCGTGCTCGAAGGCAAGCTGCAGCAGCCCAGCGATCGCAAGGGCGTGCCGAGCTTCATCCACAAGGCGCTCCTGCGCGGACTCAGCCTCGATCCAGCGGCGCGCTTCCCCAGCATGCAGGCGCTGCTCGACATCATCTCGCCCGAGGCGCGACGTAAGCGCCGCCTGGGGATCTATGGCGTCATCGGCGGCATTGGCCTTCTGCTCGCAGCGACGGGGGTGGTCTCGGCGCAGCAGCTGTATCTGGCGAACGCCAACCGCTCCTGTGCGCGCTCGGATGCGCTGTTCGACAAGGTCTGGGGCAGCGTCAAAGCCCAGGCGGCGCAGGCGATGCTCGCCACCAAGGTGCCCTACGCCAAAGACGTCTGGGTGCGCGTCGACAACAACGTCGACAAGTATCTAAAAGAGTGGGAACAGGCGCGGCAGGATGCCTGCGATGCAACATTCGCGAAGCGCAAGCAGCCTCGCGTGCACCTCAACCTGCGACTGAGCTGTCTAGAGAATCAGCTGCAGGAAGTCGCGGCCTTCGCCGAGCTTCTGCGCAGCGCCGATGAAGAGATCCTCGATCGCGCCGCCGATGCCAGCAGCGACTTCAGCCTGCCCAGCGTGTGCGAGGACGCCATCGTGCTCAACTCGCAGGTGCCGGAAGAGCCGCAGGCCCGCAAGCGCGTCGAGAATCTGTATCGCGAGATCGGCGCGGTGCGCGTCATGACCCGCATGGGTCGCTTCAGCCAAGCACGCGAGCGGGCGCAGGGCCTGGTCAAGCAGGCCGAGGGGGCAAGCTATCCGCCGGCCACCTCGCGAGCGCTGGCGCTTTTGGGCAATATCGACGCCAACGCCGCCGACTTTCCCAGCGCCGAGCGCAGCTTCTTTAGTGCGGCCGTCGCGGCCATCGAAGGTGGCGATCATCGCGCCGCGGCCCACGCCTACATGGAGCTGATGCGACTGGTCGGTCGCCAGTTCCAGCAGTATGAGCTGGCCGATCGCTACCACCGCCTGGCGCTGGCCGAGTTCAGCCACCTGCGCAGCGGTCGCATCCGCGATCAGCTGGAGGGGAACTTGCTTTACTACGCCTGTCAGGTCGACACAGCGCGCGGCGAGCTAGCCCGCGCCGAGAAAGCCTGCCAGCAGGGCCTCAAGATGCACGAGCGTCTGTACGGCACCGAGCGCCCCCCGCACTGGCTGCTGTCCAGCCTGGCCAACGTCTATCGCCGACAGGGGCGCTATGACGAGGCCTTTACCCTGCTGCGCCAGACGCTAAACGTGCTTGAGAAGTCGTCTGGTCCCGAGCATCCGCGCACGGCATCGGCGCTGGCCAGCCTGGGCAACCTGTTCGCGGCGCAGGGCAAGTATCCCGAGGCGGTCGACTACACGCAGCGCGCCCTTGCCATCTATCGCAAGACCTTCGGCGAAAACTCACCGCGGCTGTACGAATCGCAGACCCTGCTGGCGCGCTGGGCGATCAAGCAGGGCCAGCTAGAGCCCGCGCTGGCCTTCGCGCGTCAGGCCTTTGAAGCGGTGCGCAGCGGCAAGGATGCCGCCCGTCAGGCCGAGAGCCATCGCCTAGTCGGCGAGGTGCTGTATCGCCAAGGTCGCTACGACGACGCGCGCACCATGCATCAGGCCGGGCTCGACCTGTGCGACAAGAAGCGCTGCGATCCCAGCTTGCCGGCCCTGCTGGCCGCCACCGCCGACGACCTGCGCGAGCTAGGCCGCGCCAAGGAAGCGCTGCCGCTGGCCGAGCAAGCCGAGCGCCTCTTGCCGTCCACCGCCGATCGCGAGGTCGCTGCCAACATCCACTTCACCCTGGCGCGCACGCTGTGGCTGGCCGGCAAGAAGCCCGAGCGGGCACGGGCTCGCAGCCTCGCTGAGCAGGCACGCAAGGGCTATCGCGACATCGGCAAGCTGGCCAAGAGCGAGCTTTCCGAAGTCGATGCCTGGCTGGCCAAGAATCGCTAATGGCCGAGACCGAAAACATCGGCCGCGTGCTCAAGGACTCGTACCGCATCACCGGGGTCCTCGGCGAAGGCGGCATGGGCGTGGTCTACCGCGGCGAGCACCTGTCGTTGCCCCGGCAGGTGGCGATCAAGACCCTGCTGCCCAAGGCCATCGCCTCGGCCGAGAGTCGCGAGCGCTTCGAGCGCGAGGCAGCGATCGCGGCACGCCTCAATCACTCGGGCGTCACCCAGGTCTACGACTACGGCATCGATGCCGAGATGCCCTTCCTGATCATGGAGCTCGTCGAGGGCCCAAGCCTTGCCGACGTGCTGGAGCAGGAGGGACCGCTGCCGCCGGCGCGCGCGCTGGCCATCGCTCGTCAGCTCTTCGCCGTCCTCGCCGAAGCGCATCGCTTGCAGCTTGTCCACCGCGACGTCAAGCCCGACAACATCCGCCTGCTGCACTACGCCGCCGACAAGCCGCCGGTGGTCAAGGTGCTGGACTTCGGCATCGCCAAGCAGATCGGGGCCGAGCAGGCCAAGCTGACCGCGACCGGGGCCGTGCTGGGCACGCCGCTTTACATCGCCCCCGAGCAGGCGATGGGGGAAAAGATCGACGGACGTGCCGACCAGTACTCGGCCGCCGCCACGCTGTACGAAATGCTCGCCGGGCGCCCGCCCATCGTCGGCACCTCACTGGCCAGCATCCTTTACAACCAGGTGGCCCGCGAGCCGCCACCGCTGCCGCCCACCGTCCCTGAATCGCTGCGCAAGGTCGTCATGCGCATGCTGCGCAAGGACCCGGCCGAACGCTACCAGGACGAGGCCGAGCTCGACCGCGCCCTCGCCGCCTGCGAGCGCGACTGCGCCCGCGCCAAGACCGCGCCACGCCCGACTGCCGAGTCGCTGACCATGGGCCCTCCCACGCCGCCGACCCCGCAGACGGCAGGGCCCCAGGCGGCCGCGGGGCGTCGGGTCTGGCTGCTCGGCGCCGGTCTGGCCGGCCTGTGCCTGGTCGTGGTGGTGATCGTGCTGAAGCCGCGACACGGCGGGCAGCCGGCGACGACGCAAAGGACGCAGACATCGCCGACGACGCAGACAGGGACGACCACCCCAGCGAGTGCCGCGAGCGCGGCGACGGCTGCGACGCCCACCTCGCCCACGGCGGGAGCGGCCGGCACGGCTGGCCCGGCCACGCCCCCCCCCAGCGACGAAGCCAAGGCCAGCAGCGAGCCGAGCAAGAAGTCCAAGAAGCGGGGCGGCAAGCGCAAGGGTGACAATGCCTATGAAGTCACAGTCATTCGATAATTCGGCGATTATGTCGATATTAATTACGATTTTTATGTCGTTATTTATCGCCATATCCACCGCTGCGGCGCAAACCCCCAGTCCCGCCGAAGTCGAGCCGCCTCCAGCCGGCTACGGCGATGCAGCACAGAGCGATCCCCAGAGTCCGCTGCTCGCTTCAATCGACACCCCCCTGCCCAGCCGCGACGCCGCCGATCGCCAGGCCCAGTTCCGTCGCTTCGTCGAGCAGGCCCTTTCGAGCTTCCGCGCCGGCAACTACCCCGCCACCGCTGAGTCCTATATCAACGCCTATCGCGTGCAGCCCGAGCCGCTTTTGCTGTTCAACGCCGCCCAGGCGCTGCGCAAAGGCGAAGCCTTCGCCGAGGCCCTAACGCTGTATCAGCGCTTCATTACCGCCGCCCCCAAGTCGCCGATGGTGCCCGAGGCGCAAGCCAACGCCGCATCGGTGCGCGCCAGCCTGGACGTAAGGCGCATCCAGAGCCAGCTAGGCGCGGCCGAACAGGAAGCAGGGCGCAGGCGCAGCGAGGCCGAGCGCCTGGCCCGCGAGAACGCCGAAAAGACGCAGCAGAACCAAGAGCTCTTGCTGCGCGTCCGCGAGGGTCGCCCGCTTTACAAGCGCCCGTGGTTCTGGGTCGTGCTCGGGGGCAGCGTGGTCGCCGTCGC
>DAORCZ010000844.1:0-4038 GCA_035345735.1 Pseudomonadota bacterium
TCACCGAGACGATGGGAGCCAGCGATCACGACATCGCGGTCCTCGTCGAGTCGTCCACTCGCTATGGTCGCTCAGCGGTGGGCTGGCACAAGAACGCGCATGCCGACTGGGGCTTTGGTGGGCGCCGCGGTCCCCACTACGAACCGAGTGCCGGCGCCCGACTCGGCTCGCACTGCAAGCAACCGCATCACCCACGCTTGTTTCTGCCCATGCCGCTGCACATCTCGCGCCTGCACGCCGCCTGGCAACAGCAGTCGCAGAGCAAGCCCGCCGAGCTCAAGTCCGGAGGCGATCTGCTCAATCAAGAGCTCTTGCGCGCCCTGCCCAAGTCCAGCGATCTCAGCGACCGCACCGATGTCATTCCTGCCTTCTCCTCAGCGACGGTCGCCAGCACCGATCGAGCCCTTGCCGCGCTGCTCTCCAGCCTCTCCTCCGAGCGCATCCGCTACGTCGGCCTGTTCTTCACCGATCCCCAGGACAAGCTGTTTCTAGCCGATCAGGTTCGCCGCTACGCGCCCGACACGGTGCTGTTCACCTTCGAGAGCGATCTGACCTACACCCACCCCGAGGTTCGCCCGCTGCTCAAGGGCATGCTGACCGTGTCGCCCTATCCGCTGTTCGTACGCAACCAGCAGTGGAGTTATCCCTTCCGCGGATCTTGGTACCGGCAGCAGTTCGCTCGCGATCTCGACCAAGGGCTGTACAACGCCACCGTCGCCATCATCGGCCGAGGCGATCTGATGCTGGAGTACTCGCAGCCGATCGCCCGCACCTCCGATCGTCCGCGCAGCCGGCCTTCGATCTGGATCAGCGCCGTCGGCAACGATGCCCTGTTTCCGCTGACCTTCATCAGCGACTACAGCGCTGGCCGCTACATCTACGAAAGCAGCCCCGACTCTGGCGCTGCGCCGCTTTACATCCCCAACCAGCAGGGCACGCTGAGCGTTCTCTTGCTGGCCCTCGGGCTGGTCGCGCTGGCCCTGGCACTCGGCTACTTCCGCGCCTACTACGCCTCGCCGGGCGAGGAGCTGCACTTTCCCTTCCGCATCTTCAACTTCTTCCAGGTTCGTGCCGACGAGAGCGGCGAGCCGGTGGGTCAGGGCGCCCGTCGCCCGATCTACGTGCTGACCATGTTCCTGCCGATGACGCTGGTCTATCCGCTGCTCATCGCCATCCACTTCGTCCAGCTTCGCGACGGCAACCGCGTCGAGAACCTGCTGGGTGGCGCGGCCTGGTGGATGCGCCTGCTGCACTACAGCCGTCACATCGGCGTCTATGAAGGCCTCACCTGGCGCGTCCTTGGCATCGGCTTTGTCGCCGTGATTTGTCTCTGCGCCATGCTGCTGGTGACGGTCGACAGCGGGCTCGCCTCCGTCGGTCTTGGTGGGCGCCTGCGGGCGTTTCTGGCCAAGCCCCGACCGACGCGGCCCTACGTCCTCCCGATCGTCTTGGGCGTCGCCTCGCTCGCGTTCTCGCTGCTGCTTTTTCAGGGCTTTGTGCGCCTGGTGAACTTCCTGCAGTGGGATTTCAACAACATGGTGTTCCTGCGCCGCGCCGCCCATCCCGCCTATGGTCTGTCGCCGGTCACGCCGCTCGTCATTCTCGTCGCTGGGCTGCTGCTGTGGGGTTACAGCAACCTGCAGCGCCTGCGCCTGGGAATGCGTCCCTCCGCCGACTTTCTGCGCCTGCTCGGCGAGCTACAGAGCCGCAACGATCTGAGCCACGATCTGCTCAACATCGCCGATCAGCAGCACCCCCCACGCCGGCTCTATCGCGCGGCAACCCTTGCCGTCGCCTTCGTCCTTTTGGCCAGCGTCTTTTCCGATCTGACCTCGCTCGAACGCTTCCCGCTCAACCTCGCCTTCCGCGTGCTGTTCGCGCTGCTCAGCGCCGCGATTCTCTTCGCTGGATATCGCTCGCTCAAGCTCTGGTTGCACTTCCGCGAGTTCCTGTTTGCCCTCGCCCATCATCCGCTGGCCAGCGCCTTCGATCGCATGCCCGACGCCTTCGCCCGATCGGTCGGCTCGCTGTTCCTTGAATCAGTGCCCGAGCGGGCCCGCATCGAGGCCGAGCACAATCACCTGCGCCTACTCTGCAATCACCTGCGTCAGCTCGACACCGATTCAGAACTGGCCAACCTCCCCGGCGGGCAGGGCCAGGCCCTGGGCAAGCTGTTTGCGTCGCTGCGCAAGACCCTCGATTCCCCCGAAGCCGGTAGTCCGGGGCAAGTCACCGAGTCCTTCGCCCACATCCTGGCCGAAATCCTGCGCGTCTTCTGGAACAACCAGCCGATGTCGCGCTCTCCGATCTCGGCGACCGGCATGGTGCCGCAGCGCTCCGCAGCCGAAATCTACGCCCAGGCCCTGCCCGATGGCCTGTCGGTCTGGCTGCGTCTCGGCGAAGAGTTCATCGCCATGCGCGTCGTGGCCTACATCCACCGCCTGTTCCCCTATCTGCGCAACACGCTCCTGTTCCTCACCGGCGGTCTGTTCGTGCTGCTCGCGACGCTGATCTCGTACCCCTTCCAGCCGCAGCGCTTCCTCCTTTTGTTCATGTCGGCGCTGATGCTGGCGGGGGCCGCCCTCGCCGTGATGATCGTCGTGCAGATGAACCGCAGCGAGGTCCTGTCGCGCGTCGCCAAGAGCGAGCCCGGCAAGCTGACCGTCGATCGCCACTTCCTGTCGCGCGTCATCGTCTACGCCGTCCTGCCCCTGCTCTCCCTCCTTGCCAGCCAGTTTCCGCAGGTCCGCGGCTTCGCCTTCTCCTGGCTGGAGACCATCCTCAAGACGCTGAAGTAGTCGCCGCCACCGAGGCCACCGCCGCGGTTATCGGCAAAAACTATTACGTCACATAATCGACGGTTATGATATAAGTTTTTCTCCAATAGCACCAAAGTTAATCAACATACTCAATATATCTGAGCAGATAAATTATTCAGAAACACAGGTCGCAAATAAAACCGCATAAGATCACGTCGCTTCGGGAAGCTCTCCGTCGGCAAATTCCAACTTTCGCCGACGGAATTTTCGCAGGAACCTCCGGGCTCATCGCTAGAGATTGTCCTGACACAAAACTCCAGGAATGATATTTACATTTGTATTCGCATAAATTCTTTTGACATTGACCATTAGCCCGTTCTATTGGCCTGTTCATGTTGAACGGCAACGGCGGTGCAGAAAGCGGCGCGCTGAACCCGACCCTGCGTCGGCTGCTGGATCACTGCGGCTTCGATCGACGCTTTGTGCGCGGGGCCGGGGCCTGGCTGTTCGACGATCGCGGACGACGCTTTCTGGATGGCTACGCTCAGTACGGCGCGCTGGCGCTGGGGCACAACCACCCCGCGGTGCTGTCGGCGGTGCAGGCGGCGCTCAGCATCGGGACGCCGGCCATGGTGCAGCCCTATCGTGCGCAGCAAGCCGAAGCGCTGGCCGGGCGCCTGGCGACCCTCAGCGGGCTAACCGACTGCTGGATCGGCTGCACCGGATCCGAGGTCGTCGAGGCCGCCATCAAAGCCGTTCGTCGTCGGAGCGGCCGGACGGGCATCGTCACTGCCTGGGGCAGCTATCACGGCAAGACCCTGGGCGCACTCGCCGCCACCGCCCAGCCGCCGCTACAGGCTGGCTTCGGTCCCCTGCCCGACGGTTTTTATCCCGTGCCCTTCGGCGATGCCGAGGTGCTATCGGAGCTGCTACGGCAGCGTGACCGTGACATCGCCGCGGTCTTGCTGGAGCCGATCCAGGGCGAACACGGCGTCATCGTGCCGGAGGCCGGCTACCTGCGGGCGGTGCGAGCCCTCTGCGATCAGCACAGGGTCGCGCTGATTCTCGACGAGATCCAGACGGGACTCGGGCGCACCGGCCGGCTGTTTGCCTACCAGCACGAGGGCGTGCGTCCCGACATCCTCCTGCTCGCCAAGGCGCTGGGCGGGGGGCTGTTTCCGCTCGCCGCCTGTCTGTTCGCCGAGGGCTTCTGCGATCCCGACTTCGCGCTGCACCAGTCTTCGACCTTTGCGAACAACAACCTGGCCTGCGCCGCCGG
>DAORCZ010000845.1:0-4038 GCA_035345735.1 Pseudomonadota bacterium
GTGAAGTAGCCAAAGATGGTGGTCAGCGAGCAGAGCAGGATGGCCCCGCCCATGCGGGCCGTGGCCTCGCGAGCATCGACGCGCAGCGAATCGGTGGCCCCCAGCAGGTTGACGATGTAGTCGGCCCCGACGCCAATCGTGATCGGCAGCGCCGCGAAGTTGAGCATGTTGAGCCGCACGCCAAAGGCCATCATCATGAGCTGAGATGCCACCGCCACTGCCGTCACCGTCAACACCACCACGGGAATGCGCAGCGGCCGACGGAAGAAGATCGGCACCAGGGCCAAGCCGACGAGCAGGCAGACCATTCCGATCAGGCGCAGCGCGTCCTTCTGCAGGACGCGCATGATCTCGGCCAAGATCAAGAAGGCGCCACCGACCACCGAGCCTTCTGGCAAGGGGGTCGAATAGACACGGCTGGCGAACGCGACGATGTTGCGCGCGTCATCAAAGTCGATGGCCAGCGATGGGAAAACCAGTGTGGTGTGCTCGGTTGTACCTGACTTTTCGGTGTACAGGCTGCGCAGGCCCTGCGGCACACCGGGCACGCTGATCATCGGCACGCCGCCTGGCGGAACCCATTCGTCGAGGAACTTGCGGGCTTCCTCTGGGATTTTTTCCGCCGGCAGGTTGTCGACCCGCGTCCGCAGCGCGCGCAGCTTTTCGATGCGGTCGCGCTGATCCTCTTCCGCTGGCACGTAGCGCGTGATCGTTTCGACGCGCTCGGCCCAGGGGGGAGCGCCACCGGTCAGAGCCTGCGACAGCGCGGCACTGGTGCGATCGCGATCGGCGGCACTGCGCGACACCGCGACGACCGGCGTGATCCATGTGCCGAAGATCTTCGCCACCGTGCGATCCCACGACGCCGAGCCGTGCTTGACCGATTCGGTATTGCGGATGTTGCGCAGGTCGGTGTCCCAGTAGCCTTCACGTACCGCCCGTCGCAGCCCCAACGAGCCAATGATCACAAACGTCACCACGAACAGCACAGCGACGAAGCGCGCCCGACCAAGCTGCGCGAACCAAGAGCGCACCGCCGACTGCACCGCCGTGCTGTCGACCTCGCGACGCGGCGGGTTGAACAGGGCAATGCCCAGAGGCGTGGTCAGGTAGCTCAGCGCAGCGATGACCAGCATGGCGAAGCCGCCCGTCGAGCCAAACTGCGAGAAGCCCTTGAAGTCGGTGAAGGTCAAGCCAAGGTAGGCGGCGGCGGCGGTGGCGGCGGCTCCGCTGATGCCCGCCAGGCTATCGCGCGCGGCGGCGAAAAGCGCCTCGGCCCGCGACAAGCTCGGCGATTGCGAGCGGTAGTAGGCCATCAGCACCAGCGGATAATTGATGCCGTTTCCGACGATGATCGATCCCAGGAAAGCCGAGTTTGAGTTGAGCGTGCTGCCAGCTAGGCGCGCGATCGCAAACGTCAGGATGACCCCCGGTCCCAGGGCAAACAGGATGGTGAACACCGCGCGCGTCGAGCGGTAGTAGAACGCGATCAGCAGGCCACACAGCACGCTAACCAAGACCGATGACAGACCAACGTCGGCGAGGATGGCGGCGTGCTCTTCCAGCAGATTTGCGACTTCGCCGCTGTAGTTCACCGACAGAGTGGGCGGGAACTGCGGCTGCAGGCGGGCGACCTCTTCCTTCACCACGTCCATCAGCTGATGGGCGGGACCGACTTCGGTATCAGCGGCGAGCAGGGTTACGCGCAGAAGGATGGTGGTGCCATCCGCGGTCGAAAGGAAGCCGTCGGGAAAGCGATCGATCTGCTTGGACTCGCGCTCGGCTTCGTCGCGTAGGCGGCGCAGGCGGGCTTCGGCGGTGTCCTCCTCGTCGATCGTCACCAGCATGGGGTTGGCTTCGCTCTTGGCCTGATCCAGCGCTTCGTTGGCTTCGCGGATGACGCGATCGAAGCGCTCACGCGGGACCAGAAGCGGTGCGTTCTTGCGCGCCCAGTCGCGCTCGGCGACGACGCTGTCCTGCACCGAGCGGACATAGTCGAGGCGCCGGTCGCGCAGCGCCCCAGCCAGCGTGCGCACAAAGCGCTGGTTCTGCGCTTTGTCGGGCGAGCGCACAAGGATGATCAGGCCGGCGTTGCCGCCCCCGAAGCGGGCCTGGAGTTCTTTGACCGCCCGCACCGGCGGTGAGTGATCGGGCAGCAGGTCCTGCATCCCGGCTCGCACATTCAGGAAGTAAAGCGCGCACAGATACAGCGCCGGCATGAGCGCCAGGGTCAGAAGCAGCGTCGCGCGGCGCGGTGCCGCTTCAATGCGAGCGATCAGCGCGGCGTACTGCGATGACAGCGATTCAATTAACCGACTCATCTGAGTACCTGTGTGTGCGGCCTAGGAGGGAATGGGGGCGACGAGCAGCGCGCGCAGCGGCTCGTGAATGGCGCCGTTGCTGGCCAGGATATGGGGATGGCTGGGGAGGTGTGGCTCGCCGGTAAAGGCCGTGACGTGACCGCCGGCCTCGCGCACCAAGAGAGCGCCCGCGGCGGTATCCCAGCTGGCTAGGCCGGGCTCGAAATAGGCATCCAGACGCCCGCGAGCCACATCTGCGAGATCGAGCGCCGCGCAGCCCTGCGAGCGAAGCGCCTGCACGCGCTCAAACACGCGCAGGAGGCGAGCAAGCTGCGTCGGTTCGACCTGGCGCAGGCCGGGCGCATAAGTCAACGCGCTGGCCACCATGCAGCCTGTGAGCTGAGCCTGGCTTGAGACGCGGATCGGCCGGTCGGTACCGTGGGCATCGCGCAGGTAGCTGCCGCGGCCGCGGACTGCCCAGAAGAGTTCGGCGAAGAATGGGGCATAGACGACGCCGACCTCTGGGATGCCATCGCAGGTGACGGCGATGGACACGCCGCAGCGTGGGCTGCCGTGGGCGTAGTTCTTGGTGCCGTCGAGCGGGTCGATGACCCACTTGATGCGCGCATCGGCACCTCGGCTGGAACCTTCTTCGGCAACGATGCCGTGATCAGGAAAGCGCGCGACCAGCGCTGCGACAATGGCCGACTCACAGGCCGTATCGACTGCCGTGACGATGTCGGCTTCGCCCTTCTGCTCGACGGAAAAACCGCCTTGTCGGGCCTGTTTCTGCAGCTCTCCGGCGTGCAGCGCAAGCTCGATCGCGCACTGCAGGATGTCATCGGTCATGGGCCCCTCTGCGGCTCGGATTCGGGGGCGGACGACGGATCCGTGGACGAGGCGGCGTCTGGCTCGGGAATGACGAAAGCTACGGCCGCGCCCAGCAGGGCACCGCCGATCTGGGCGCCATGCAGGCAGGTGGTCATGGCCAGCGCCTGCGCCGCCGCCAATCCGACGTGACGGCCCGCCATGGTCAGCATGACATCGGTAGCCCCCAGCTGCGCCGGCAGCATATCGCCGAGCGCCGATCCGACCAGCAACAGGCCGTACGTCGCCAGAGTGCCGATGGCTCCCATGGCATGTCCGCCGGCATAGAGCAGGAGCGCTACTTGAGCCAGCTGACACAGGCGCGCACAGGACTCGAAGAACGTGGCCGGGCCGAGCGCGCGGCTCGACTTCAGGAAGGCCTCGTCAAACGCCGAGCCATGCCCCTGCACCATCGCCATGCGCGTGCCCAGCCAGCGGCCCAGTCGAGCCCGACCGAGCAGAAAGACCGAGCCGCCCATGCCAATCATGCCGAGCGAAAACAGCGCGACGGCCAGCGTCGGCCAGGTCATGCCGCAGCGCAGCGCCACGCCCAGCAGGGACAGTGCCGCGATCACGGCGTTGCCGATCAGCACCGCGGCCTGGCAGCCGACCGCGCCGGCTGCAGAGACGGGACCGGTGACGTAACGGGCCAGGCGCACGGCCTTCCAGGTCTCGGTCATCAAGCGGCCCGCGGGCAGCACGACGGCAAAGGTGTTGCCCAGATACACCGCTCGCCAAAACGGCCGACTCGGGGCATCCGTCCCGGCCGAGCGATACAGCGAGCGCAGCGCCAGGGCGTTGAACGCGATGATCGAAAGCTCTAGCAGCATGAGCAGCGGCAGCCAGCCCGCCACCTGCCAGAGCGCCTGCC
>DAORCZ010000846.1:0-4035 GCA_035345735.1 Pseudomonadota bacterium
CGCTAGAGGACTATGCGCGCTGCCCCTACCGCTACTTCGTCTATCGCGTGCTGCATGCCGGCCCGATCGAAGAAGGCAGCGATGATCTGGACCCGCTGACCAGCGGACGCTTGCACCACCGCGTACTGGAAAAGTTCTTCGTCGAGCGACGCGATCGCGGAGCCCTGCCCCTGCGCGGCGACCCCGAGGAGCGTGAGCACTTACTGACGGTGATCGATCAGGTGCTGGTTGAGTTCGATGAGCGCGAGCGCACCGGCCATCCGACGCTGTTTCGGGCGCGTCTGCGTCGCCTGCGCAGCGATCTTTTGCGGCTCATCGCCCGTGAAGCGCAGTCGCCGATCGAGCCCGGCTGTCAGCCCGCACTGCTCGAGCATCCGTTTGGTCCGCTGCGCATTGCCGCTCAGGGTGATGCGGGCGCGGATGCTGTGGGAGACGACGCTCTCCATATCGCAGGCATCATCGATCGCATCGATATCGGGCCTGGGCGGGCGCTGGTCCTCGACTACAAGACGGGGCAGATCAAGCGCTACCAGGACTATCTGCGCACTGAGCTCCTGCGGACTTCGTTTCAGCTGCCGCTTTACGCCGCGGCCGTAAAGGCGGATCCGGTCGTCATCGCGCGGGCTGGTGTCGACGGGGAATCCGGGGCAGGGGCCCTGCTGGTGAGCGCTCGCTACTACGCGGTGCGACAGGCTGCCGTCAGCGCTCCGCTCAGCGACGAGGGACTGTTTGCGCTGTCCGGCGCAGTCCGCACCACCGCTGCGGAGCACAACGTCGCTGAAGTCGCCTATCGTCTGTGGCGCCGTCTGCGAGCCGGCGACTTTCGCGTCGCGCCTAAGACCTGTGAAGGCTGTGGGTTAGAGTCGGTCTGTCGCATCGGCAGTGCCGCCGTCGAACGCCAGCTAGAGACCGCCGAGAGCAGCGAAAGTGAGTCGTCTAGCCGCGTTAGTGACAGCGGACGTAGCAGCCGGCAGTCGGCTGGCTGGGCCAGCGCGCGTACACCGACCGGCAGCGGGGGACCCGCCGACGCAGATGGCGAAGCCGGAGCCCGCTGAGCAAGCTATGATCGCAGGATGCCAATCTCCGTCGGTTCTGCGCGAGCGATCCCCTGGCGACGATACTCGGCTGCATGGAGTCTCTGCTGGGCGCTCAGCAGCGTCGGCTGCAGCGGGGGCGATCCCCCCAAAGAGGAGCCTCCTCCGCCGGCGAACGCCATCCGCCTCGCCCTCGGCCCCTACCCGCTAAGCCCCGGGCAGGAGACGACGGTCTGCGTGACCGGCTATCTGTCCAACGCGCAGCCACTCGACGTCGTGCGCATCGAGACCCGGCAGAGCTACAGCCATCACATCATCCTGTACCGCGAGAGCGAAGGGATTCCCGATGCGCCCGTCCCGGCCAGCTGCCCGCCGCTGGACATCCTGAGCACCAGCCGGGCACCGCTGTTCATCGGCGAGACCCCGACCGCAGCCATGGATCTGCCACCCGGCGTCGCGTATCGCCTGGGCTCGGGGGCGCCATATCGCATCGAGGGTCACTTCCTCAACGCCAGCCCCAACCCGCAGCAGGCCCTGGCCGAGATCTTTCTGACTCCAGCCCCCAGCGGCTCGACGATGCAGGAAGCCGATATGGTCTTCATCTCGGCGACCAGCCAGCTCAATAAGAGCTACGACGGCAGCGGCAAAAACGGCCTGCCACCCATGCGCGATCAGACGATCGACGCCGGCTTTTGGGCGCTGCCCAGCGATATGCAGGACAGCAAGTTCTTTGCCCTGACCTCGCACCAGCATCGCCTCGGCACGCACTTTACGATCAGCAAGTCGGCCGACGCGGGGGCTGCAGGGAGCTTGCTCTACGAAAACACCGACTGGGAACACCCGCTGTTCAAGCTGTATCCGCAGGATGCGCCGCTGACCTTCAAGCCGGGCGAGGGCTTCCGCTGGCTCTGCAGCTACCGCAACACGACGAGCAGCTACATCACGTTCGGTCAGTCGGCCGAGAAGAACGAGATGTGCATCATCTGGGGCTACTACTACCCATCCCAGGGCTTCCGCGTGCAGTTCCTGTAGCGGGGCTCTAGCCCGCACTCCCCTGGGCTTGCTTGGTGAGGAGCCGCTCCGAGATCTCCCACAGCCGGCGGGCGGCCTCGGTATCCATGGACTCGCGGCTAGATCGCGCGACTCGGCACTTGTCGAAGTACTGGCCGGTCTCGCCCCCGACCTCCGGCGCTGTCGCCAGATAAATCGACGTCTTGGCCCCATCTTCTGGGCTGAGAGCAAACAGGCCTGCGACGGACATGATGGCGCTGACCAGCCGGCTGTTGTTGTGACCAAAGCCACTGGCGACGAATCCTGGGTGCAGGCAGTTGACGCTGACGTTGCGTATCCCGCGATCGGTCAGCCGCCGAGCCAGCTCCTTGGTGAACAGGATGTTGGCCAGCTTCGATCGGCAGTACGAGACGCGGGCGCTATAGCCGTGCTCCAGCATCACGTTATCAAAGTCGATCTGCCCGCCTCGCTTGTGCGCATTCGACGCCACGTTAATGATGCGCGCCGAGTCGTGCTGCGTCGCGGTCTGGCAAACAAGATCTAGAAGCTCGGCCGTCAGCAGGAAGTAGGCGAGGTGATTGAGGGCGAAGGTTCTCTCGAAGCCATCGACGGTTAGCTGACGATCGACGAACACCGCGCCCGCATTGTTGAGCAGCACATCCAAGCGATCGGTCCGCGCCTTGACCTCGCCCGCCAAGCGACGGACCTGGGCCATCGACGACAGATCGGCAATCAGGAGCTCGACGGCGGCATCGCGGCGCAGGGCTTTGATTTCGTCAACCAGCGCCGCTCCTCTGCGCTCATCCCGCGCAACGAGCAGCAGGCGGCAGCCCGTCTTGGCCAGCTCTAGAGCGGTAATGCGACCTATGCCCTGCGTAATCCCAGTGATCAGGCAGGTACGTCCGGACAGCGACCATGGCTTGTTCGAGGCAGCGTGCGACATGTCAAAGAGTGGAGCGGCTCATGCTTGCCGCTGTCAAGGGAGCAGAAGATCCGACTCCCAGCCGGTCGGTCTCTTTTCTGGGTCGTGGAGTTCCCATTGCCTCCGCGATCAAAAGCCAGTACGCTGGCTGTCTTGCGCCCCGCTTCTGCACACAAAATTCTTGACACGGTCGACCGCAGCCGGTACTACTCGCAACCCTCACAGGCTGGCGAGTCCGTGATAGGCCCATGCTGGCGTAGCTCACACGGTAGAGCGGCTGACTTGTAATCAGCAGGCAGCGGGTTCGATTCCCGCCGCCAGCTTCCAAAACGGTTGTGCAGGTTCTTTGACAGACAAGACGTAGTAGCCGTGACTCACGGAGGGGTGCCCGAGTGGCCAAAGGGAGCTGACTGTAAATCAGCCGTCATCGACTTCGAAGGTTCGAATCCTTCCCCCTCCACCAAGCCTGTATTAAGATGGCAGGCCGCTGTTAGTTCTCAGACATGATGCGGGTGTAGCTCAGTTGGTAGAGCTCTAGCCTTCCAAGCTAGACGTCGCGGGTTCGAACCCCGTCGCCCGCTTCCAAAAAATTGAAAATGCCCACGTAGCTCAGTTGGTAGAGCGCGTCCTTGGTAAGGACGAGGTCTCCAGTTCAATCCTGGACGTGGGCTCACAGACGATCAGCAAGAAGAGTTGGTGAGGAACAGCGATGGCACGCGGTAATCGAGCTCTGGTGACGCTTGAGTGTAAAGACTGCAAGCGGCGCAACTACCACACGAACAAGAACAAGCGTACGACTCCGGACAAGCTGGAGTTCAACAAGTACTGCAAGTGGTGCCACAAGCACACCTCTCACAAAGAGACTAAGTAACCACCGTATTCAGACGTGCAGTACCGTCTGGATCATGAGAACAACAAGAATGTGGGAGCTGAATGAACGCCATGATGGCCAGCGCAGCACGATCCCCGGATCGCGGGAGCCGCGCAGCCAGAATGGTGGACATTCGTTTTTGCATTTAGGCGAGTGGCTCAGTTGGTAGAGCGGCGGTCTCCAAAACCGCGGGTCGG
>DAORCZ010000847.1:0-4033 GCA_035345735.1 Pseudomonadota bacterium
TCTCTGCCCCCCTCGCCCTGGCCCTGGGCTGTGGCCATCCCGCCGTCGAGGAGGCAGCTCCGCCAGCGGGGCTCCCATCGCCGACCGCCGCGGGCGCACTGGGTGAGGAGGCGGCGACCTCGGCACCCATTGGACCGTTCATCCGCGCCGCTGCGATCGAGTTCGGCGTGCCGGCCGAGCTTCTGGTCGCCATCGCCCAGACCGAGACCGGGCTGTATTCAGTGCCGGGGCTTTCGGGAGATGCCTTCGAAGGCCAGCCGGCCTACGGCGTGATGGCGCTGCGCGGCGAGCGACTGCAGCGGGGCGCCGCACTGCTCGGCATCCCCGTCGAGCAGGTGCAAACCCAGCCCCGCGACAACGTGCGTGCAGCCGCGGCACTGCTCCGCGCAGCGGTGGCGGAGGCTGGGTTGACGTCCCTTTCGGCCTCCGGCGAGCTGGCCGCGTGGGCTCCGGCGGTTGCGCGCTTCTCGGGCCTGCTGTCGCCGGCCGCCCAGTACGATTACGTCGAGTCGGGTGTGTATCAGGTCCTGCGCCGCGGTCTGCCCGATGAGATCGCCCGCCGTCATGGGCTAAGCCTGCCGCCGCAAAGTGCCCTGCCCGATGGCGTGCTGCCAGCCCCGCCCGGCGAAGCTCTGCCCCAGGTGTACTACTCGGGCGCGACGTGGAAGCCGGCCCCCGACTCGAACTTCACCAACGGCCGCAGCGCCACCGTCGAGCTTCTGGTGATCCACACCTGCGCCGGGGCCTGGTCGGGTTGCTGGGGCTGGCTGACGACGCCGTACCCCAGCAACCCCTACAAGACCTCGGCCCACTACGTCGTCAAAGAGGACGGCACGCAGATCTATGCCCTGGTCGACGAGTCCGATACCGCGCACCACGTCGGCAAGCCCTGGAAGGGACTGCCCACCAACTCGCGCTCGGTCGGCATCGAGCACGCCGGCTTCTCGTATCAAGGCAGCAATGTGTGGTCGACTGGACAGGTCACCGCGTCGGCCAAGCTGTCCTGCGACATCGTCAAGCGCAACCGCATCATCCGCGATCGCGATCACATCATCGGCCACTATCAGCCCGACCCGGTGAATCGCGCCGACGATCCCGGCACCGACTTCCCCTGGGCCGCGTACATGGCCAGCATCAACACCTGCGTCGGCGGCGGCGGGGGCGGCACAACCGGCATCATCGTCGATAGCAATCAGGCCAATAACGGCGCCAACGCCCGCATCGTCACGCCCAGCAGCAGCTGGAAGTCCTCGACCAGCGTGTCCGGCTACTGGGGCAGCGGCTACTACGTCGCACCGACGGCTGCGGTCTCGGACGCTACCACCTTCGAGTTTCAGCTGGCGGCAGACGGCGAAAAGGAAGTCTTCGCCTGGTGGACCGCAGCGTCCGATCGCACGACGACGGCGCCGTTTGTCCTGTTCGATGCGGGCGGGACCAAGCTGGCCACGGTCTACAAGAACCAGCAGATCGACGGCGGCAAGTGGGTGTCGCTCGGTCGCCACAAGTTCACGGCCGGCTGGAATCAGGTCGCCGTGTCCCGCTGGACGACGCCGGGCGCCCAGGTCGTCGCCGACGCCATCCGCGTCGAGTAAGCAGGGCGTGCGACGAACACAAACGTGCCGGGGCGGGGCTCGCGTCGCTGGGCTCAGCCTGGGCCTCGTCGGGCTGGCAGCGGTGGCCAGCGCAGCGTCGGGGGGGCCGGGGTCGCCGCAGCTTTCATTCATCGCTGAGCGGGCCGGCAGTCGCGATGTCTACCTCATCGCCACCGATGGCAGCCCCGAACGGCTGGTCGCCGGGAGCCCCAGCGACGAGAGCAACGGTCCCAGCACGCCCGATGGCACGGGGCTGATCATCGCCGTCGCCGAGCCCCCTGCCGGATCGGTCGGGTCCAAGGCCTCATCGCCGTCTGCCGAGCCGCAGCGCGCCTTTCACTACCGGCTCGTGCACGTCCCTCCACCGAGCGGAATGGCGGCGGATCGTCCCCGCGCCCCGCTGCCCATCGCGCCGCCGCTCTTTGCGGGCCGCGCCGTGCTGCGCTCTCCCAGCTTTCTCCCCGACGGGCGGCAGCTGATCTTTGAGTCGGAACCGCAGGCCCAAGAAGGTCTGCGCGAGCTCTTCGCGCTGCGCCTTCAGCCGAGCGCCCGCCCCGCGCTCCGCCAGCTGACCAGCAACCCCGAGGGCAACTTCTGGCCGACGGTCTGCGGTGCGAGCGGCTACATCGCCTTTACCTCCAGCCGCGACCGCAGCTCCCAGCTCTATCGCATGCGCACCGATGGCAGCGAGCTTCGCCGCTTGACCTACGTCGGGGGCAGCAAGTGGGCCCCGCGCTGCGCCACCGCCCCCGAGCAGATCTTTTTCACCAGCGATCACGAGGGCGCCGACCGCATCTACAGCATTCATCGCAACGGCTCGACGCCCAAGCGACTCACCGCGCGCAGCCTCGATCCCTCGCTGGTCGAAGATGAGCTCTCGCTGGCTGACGACGGTGTTCACCTGGCCTACACGCTGCGCCGCCCCGGCGGACGATCGTCGGTGTTCATCCTCGATCTGCAGCGCCGGGGCGAGTGCGAGGTGCCCCTCCCCCCCCTCGCCACCGCAAAGGAGCCCGACTGGTCGCCCCGCCTGCCCGGCGGTCCGCTGCTGGCGCTCACCGTCGAGCTTGCCGACGCGAGTGCGCGGACCAGCGACAAGCCGACGCACCGCACGGCGCAGATCTGGGTCAGCAACGCTCGCTGTGGGGAGACACGCCGGCTGACCAACCAGCCCGGGCCGAACTGGCATCCCCTGTGGCTGCGGAAATAGTGCGGTTGATTAGGGCGTGGCAGGCGGGGGAGGCGGCTTCAGGGGGGCGGTCTCGTCGGCCTTGGCGGGGGTGGTCAGCGCCTCGCCACTTCCGCACTGGATCAGGCCGTTTGAGGTCCGCCGGGCGACGCACTTCCCAGGGTAGTAGGCGTAGGTCAACGCTGCCTCGCCGCAGCACACGCGCCACACCGTCTCCTGCTCGTTTTCGGCGTTAGCGGTCAGGTTGTAGAGCTCGCAGATGCGGCCGAAGCGCTTGAACTCGGCGATGGCTTCTTTTTTGACCGTGTCATCGACGCGGCCGGTCTCGCGACAGGGCCCAGCCGCGACCGGGTCATCCACCACCTGCTTGTCGGCACAGGCGGCAAGCCCAAAGAGCCCCCCGACCAGACCCAGCCCAGCCAGCACAGCGACGGGCGCATCCATGAATCTAGACAGTGAACGCAAGGTAAATCCTCCCGGGCCCATTATGGCAGGGGGCTGCCGAAACACGGCGCCAATTTGTGAATTGGGCTCCTGAAAAGTGCCGGGAAACTCGCTATCTTGTGTCCATGTTTCCCGCTGCCGGAAGGCGCTCCCTGCCGACTGGGGCAGAGATCCCCTGGGCTCTGCGCCGCCACGACGGCAGCCTGCTGCGTCCGGGGACGGGACCCGCGCTGATGGCGGTGCTCAACCTTACGCCCGACTCGTTCTCAGACGGCGGGCTGTATGCCGACGCCAGCCGGGCGGAGGGGCGCATCGACGAGCTCGTCGCGGCGGGCGCTGATGTCATCGACCTTGGCGCCGAATCGACGCGCCCCGGGGCCGAGTCGCTGTCGGTGGCCGAGGAGTGGGGGCGCCTGGCCCCGCTGTTTCGTCGCATCGAGCGACGGCAGCTTGGCGTCGCGCTGTCGATCGACACGCGGCATGCCGAGGTCGCCCGCCGAGCAGCGGAGCATGGCGTCGCCCTGCTGAACCTGCCGTTTCCGCAAGAGCTTTTGCCGAAGCCGGGGGCCGACGCGGAGCGGACGCGAGCGGATGGCAAGCTGGCCCAGCTCCTCAAGACTTTTGACGCCGTGGTGGTCATGCATGCGCGAGGCACGCCGGCGACGATGCGGCAGCTCACGGATTACGGCGACAACTTGTGTCAGACTGTGGTCGATGAGCTGCGGCAGACCGCCGCGCGCCTGACGGAAGAAGACCCCGTGCTGCTCCGCCGACTGATGTTCGATGCAGGACTCGGCTTCGCCAAGAC
>DAORCZ010000848.1:0-2101 GCA_035345735.1 Pseudomonadota bacterium
AACGCGGCGCTTCCCGGGGATACTGGGAAGTAATGGCTGCTCTGCAGCGTCGCCGTCTAAGCCTCCGCCCGAGCCTGTTTGCGCAGATCGTCGGGCTGGGCGTGCTTTCGGTGGCGCTGACCATCGCCTACTTCGCGCTGATCAGCCTGCGGCTGGAATACTCCGCTGAAGAAGAGCGCTTCGGACTGGCGCTCGATCGCATCGCCGCGACCGCTGCGCTTTCGATCGATGGCGACGCCCACCGCCGCATTCGCAGCAACGCCGACGCAAACAGTCCCGAATTTCGCCAGATTCGCAACTACCTAGAGCGCGTCCGCGCCGCCAACTATCTGCGCTTCGATCAGATCTACACCTTCCATCCGATCAGCGATGACGAGCTTCGCTTCGCCGTCATGCTGCACGAGCGACCCTTCATCGGCGATGTCTATCGCGTCGTGCCCGACAACCGGTCGGTGCTGATGCGTGCCGTGCATCAGCGGATGGCGGTGCACACCCGCCTGTATCGCGATCCGCACGGCTCATGGGTGTCGGCCTACGCGCCGATCTTCGATTCAAAGGGGGAGCTCGCTGGCCTGCTGGAGGTCGACTACACCATCGACGAGTTCCTCCACGCCGTCGAGGCACGCGCCCGCACGCTGATCCTGGTTTCGCTGATCGGGCTGCTTCTGGCCACGGTGGTCAGCGTCATGCTGGCGCACAGCGTGGGCCGCGCGCTGCGCAAGATCCGCAAGGGCGTGGCCGAGCTAGAGAAGCAGAACTTCGACCACCGCATCGAGCTTTCACGCGGCGATGAGCTTGGGCTGATGGCCAACCAAATCAACCGCATGGCGGCGACGCTCGCCGAGCGCTTCCAGATGCTCAAGTACCTGCCGCAGCACACGGTCGAGGCCATCTCGCATCGCACGCAGCGTGGCGAAGCGGCCGTCACCACGCGGCAGGAGGGCGCGGTCTTTTTCTCTGACATCCGCGGCTACACCGCGATTTCAGCCGAGCTGGCCGACGAAAAGATCGTCCAAATGCTCAATCACTACCTGCGCCGCCAAGCCGAGATCATCACGCAGCACGGCGGCGTCATCGACAAGTACATGGGCGATGCCGTGCTGGCACTGTTCTTCGGCAAGGCCGCGGCCGAGCGCGCGGTGCGGGCGGCGCTGGCCATCCGCGATGCTGTGGTGGGGCTCAACCGCGATGCGGTCTTTGAGTGCCCGGTGCACATCGGCATCGGCATCAGCCTGGGCGATGTCGTCCTCGGCGAGATCGGTTCGGAAGAGCGCCGCGAGCGCACGCCGATCGGCTCGGTCGTCAACCTGGCCTCGCGCTTGGGCAGTCGCGCCGGAGCGGAAGAGGTCCTGGTCAGTGAGTCGATCGCCCGCGCACTCGGCGACGATCTGGATGCCACGCCCACCGAGCCGCTGCAGCTCAAGGGTTTTAACGAACCACAGGCCGCTCGTTCGGTTCGTGGGCTGCGCTCGCACTAGGCGGTCGCATCGCCCCCAGTGCTTAGAGGGTCGCGCTCGCGGGGACGGCTGCGGCCCGCTGTACTGGCTCATGCGTCGAGAGTCCGCGTACAGCGCGCGACGACCACAGCAGGCACAGATCGCCGAACTCGTGACACAGATAGCCCTCGCCCCCGGCCCGTTCCCAGGCGGCGGCCAGCCGTGCTTTCGATGCGAAGGCTGACAGCAGATGAAAGTGACTCTCGCCTGGCCCGTGCATGCCGGTGAGCAGGCCATCGACGACCGCTAGCTGCGTGTGCTCGTCGAGAAGCAGGCTGGTGACGCCGCTCCCGGGACGCAGCGTGCCGATCGCGCCGCCTTCCTGCCGCGCGCTGCGCTCGGCTCCCTCTAAGGCGCGCACCACGGTGGTGCCGACTGCGATGATTCGTCCGCCGCGTCGCCGCGCGCGCTCGATCGCGGCGACGGTGATGGCCGGCAGGTCATAGCGCTCGGGCAGGGGCAGCAGGCGATCGAGAGCGGGGTCGCCGCTGCTGCTGATGCCAGCGGCGTGGGTCAGCCAGGCTAGCTCTACGCCGCGCTGGCGCAAAGCCAGCAAGATCTGCCACGACAGCGGGAAGCCGGCCGACGGCATCTCGGCGGCCCAG
>DAORCZ010000848.1:2201-4031 GCA_035345735.1 Pseudomonadota bacterium
CAGCAAGATCTGCCACGACAGCGGGAAGCCGGCCGACGGCATCTCGGCGGCCCAGGGGCGCGCGCTGTAGACCGTCTGCACCGACCACAGGCGTAGCTCGTCCTTGAGATAGCTGTACTGGATCGGCTTGCCGAGCGCGTAAAGCGCCTGCAGGAACGCCGCCCCGCGCTGAAAAAAGCGCACGTCGATCAGGCGAGACGTCGTCGCGGCGACTTGCACCACCTCGGCCTCTAACAGCGGCGTGGAGGGGGCCTGACTCGCCCCGGCGGCTTGCCCAAAGTACAGACGATCGCCGGGCTGTAGTGTCGGCGGCGGTGGACGGTGCTCGGTTGCGGTACGCCAGTCGCCGGCACCCAGCAGGGCCGCCTGCCAGACCTGCTCGGCGCTGATCCCAGGCTGTGGCGCGCCCAGCAAGCGAAGCTCGATCGGCTGACCGTTGGCCGTCACACCCGAAAGCGAAGCCGGCAGCGTCGCGGCATCGTTGAGCACCAACAGATCTCCGGCCTGCAGATAGCGGGGGAGGTCGGCGATGGTCGTCGGCGGGGTCTCGCGACTGCTGGGGGGCGAGCCCTCCTCGGTGGGGGGGAGCACCAACAAGCGGGCATCGCTGCGCCGCGCGCGCGGGGCTGTGGCGGGGCGCATGGCTAGTCCTCCCTCGGCAGCTCGGCGGCGGTGTAGCGCAGCTTGGCGCCCGGTTGGGGCGTCGTGGGCAGGCGCTGGAGCAGCGACACGATGCGCGCCGCAACCGCTGCCGGATCAGCCAGCGTCGTCGGATCGGCCTCGGGGCAGGCCTCGGCGTGCATCTGGGTGTTCATCTCGCCGGGATCGAGGCTCAGAAAGTGAATGCCGTGCTCGGCAAGCTCGGCCGAAAAGGTGCGCGCCAGGTGATCGAGCGCGGCCTTCGACACGCCGTAGGCCCCCCAGCGCGGGTAGGCTTCCACCGCGGCATCCGAGCTGATGTGCACGACGGCGCGGATCGCCGGTGGGGCAGCCGAGGCGTGGCCAGCCGCCGCCCGCAGCAGCATCGAGCCGACGAGGATTTTGCTCAGGCGAAACGGTCCGAGCAGGTTCACCTGCAGCACCTGCTCGAAGTCTTCGCACTCGGTATCTAGCAGCAGGGGCAGCGGCGTTGGCCCCAGCGTGCTGGCGTTGTGAATCAGCAGATCGATCGGGCCGACCAGCGCCGCGGCTTCTTGCGCGATGGGATGGATGGCCGCTTTGTCACCGACGTCACCAACGATGCCGTGGGCCGTGCCACCGGCCTGGCGAATGTCAGCGACAACCTGGGCCAGCGCCTGGCGATCGCGGGCGACCAGCACCACATGGGCGCCACGGGCCGCGAGTGCAAAGGCCAGGGCGCGACCGAGTCCGCGGCTGGCTCCAGTAATCAGGGTCGTGACGGGTTGCGTCTGCATGGGAGAGCCTCCTTACACGAATCACTGTGATTGCCGCCTGCTACTTTGTCATCACGCTTGCTAATGGATTAGCAAGGCGCCATTGTACCGGCATGAGCAAGCTCTCCCGCGACGAGAAACCCAGTCAGAAGACCCGCCCGCCCTCGACCAGTACGCCGCGTCGGCCGGCCAGCGAGGTCCGCGATCCCAGCGAGCGGCTGAGCGGCTACCTGGCTGACAACCTGCGCCAGCTCCGCGAGAGCCGCGGCCTGACGCAGCAGCAGCTGGCGAAAGCCGCCGGCGTGCCGCGTCCCACCTGGGCCAACTTAGAGTCGGGTGCAGCCAACCCGACGGTTTCGGTATTGGTGCGCGTCGCGATGGCGCTGCAGGTGTCGGTGGAAGAGCTGCTGGCGCCGCCGCGCGTCGCGGTGCGGCT
>DAORCZ010000849.1:0-2102 GCA_035345735.1 Pseudomonadota bacterium
CGGTGCGTTCACCACGGTTTCGCGCGGCGCCTTCTTGTCAGATGTTGAGACCTTTGATGCCGCGTTCTTTCGCATCGCTCCGCTTGAGGTCCTGACGATGGACCCACAGCAGCGAATGCTGCTTGAGGTCAGCTGGGAAGCGCTGGAGCGGGCCGGGCAGGATCCGCTGGCGCTGCGCGACAGCCGCACTGGCGTGTTCATCGGCGCCGGGGCCAACGAATATGCCGAGCGCCTGCAAGAGATGAGCGATGTCGCTGCCGCGCGCTACAGCGGCACCGGCAATCTGTCGAGTGTCCTTTCCGGGCGGCTGTCTTACTTCTTGGGCTTGCAGGGACCCAGCCTGTACGTCGACACCGCCTGTTCCTCATCGCTGGTGGCGCTGCACCTCGCTTGTCAGAGCCTGCACGCGCAAGACTGTCGAACCGCGCTCGTCGGCGGGGTGAACCTGCTTCTATCGCCGCGCAGCTTTGTGATGATGTCGCAGCTACGGGCCCTGTCGGCCGATGGCCGCTGCCGCACCTTTGCCGCTGACGCTGATGGATACGGCCGCGCCGAGGGCTGCGTCGTGCTGGTCCTCAAGCGCCTCTCTGAAGCGCAGCGCGACGGCAACCCGATCCTGGGAATCGTGCGCGGCACCGCCATCAATCACGACGGGGCGAGCAACGGCCTGACCGCCCCCAATGGCCCCGCCCAGCAAGCCGTGCTGCGACAGGCGCTCTCGCAAGCCGGGCTGAGCGCGGCGGATGTCGACTACGTCGAGTGCCACGGCACAGGGACCAAGCTCGGAGATCCCATCGAGGTCGGGGCCCTGGCCGCGGTCTATGGCCCGGGTCACTCGGCAGAGCAGCCGCTTCTTTTGGGAGCGCTGAAGGCGGCCGTGGGCCACATGGAAGCCGCTTCGGGCTTGGCCGGTGCGGCGAAAGTGCTGCTGGCGCTACAGCATGGCGAGCTTCCCGCCCAGCCGACGATCGCCGAGCTGAACCCGCTGATCCCGTGGCAGGCACTGCCGGTGCGCGTGGTGCAACAGACGTCGGCCTGGCCACGCGGACCGCGCCCGCGCCGCGCCGGGCTCAGCGCGTTTGGCCTCAGCGGCACCAACGCGCACGTGATCTTCGAAGAGGCCCCCGAACAGACCGCGTTGTTGCCGGACACGTCACGCAACGCGTCGTCGCCAGAGCGGGGCCCTGAGCCACCGGCGAGCCCGCCCGAGCTCTTCGTGATGTCGGCCCACAGCGAGGCCGCACTGGTGGCGCAAGTCGCCCGCTTGCAGGCCCATCTCGCATCGGGAGCACAGCCCGCACCCCGCGATCTGGCCTACAGCCTGGCCTGCCGCCGAGCGGCCCTCGACCACCGTCTGTCGCTAGTTGCGCCGTCGCTGGCCGACCTACAGACCCAGCTTGCGACCCTGCAGGCGCGGGGAGCGGCCGGGGGGCTCCTCGGCACGATGCGTTGGGCCGGGGCCGTGCCCAAGCGGGTCTTTGTCTTTCCGGGTCAGGGCTCACAGTGGCTGGGCATGGGGCGAAGCTTGCTGCGCGATGAGCCGGTCTTTGCCGAAGCGCTCACCGCCTGTGATGCAATCATCGCCCGCGAGGCGGGCTTCTCAGTCCTGGCAGAGCTCTGCGCGCAGGAAGCCGACGCGCGCCTCGGCCAGGTCGATGTCGTGCAGCCGCTGCTGTTTGCTTTCGCCGTCGGGCTGGCCGCGCTGTGGCGCTCGTGGGGCATCGAGCCCGATGTCGTCGTCGGTCACAGCATGGGCGAAGTCGCTGCCGCGTACGTCGCCGGTGCGCTGAGCTTGGACGAAGCCGCCGCCATCATCTGTCGCCGCAGCCGCCTGTTGCGCCAGATCAGCGGGCAGGGCGAGATGGCGCTTCTTGACTGCTCGCCCGAGGAAGCGACGACGCTGCTCGGCGGATACGAAGACCGGCTCAGCATAGCCGTCAGCAATGGTCCGCGCTCGACCGTCATCTCGGGCGATCCCGCCGCCTTGAGCGCCGTGCTGGGCGCGCTGCAGGCACGTGGTGTGTTCTGCCGTCGGGTCAAGGTGGACGTCGCCAGTCACAGCCCGCAGGTCGAGCCGCTGCTCGCCGAGCTGCGCCAGACGC
>DAORCZ010000849.1:2202-4028 GCA_035345735.1 Pseudomonadota bacterium
GTCGCCAGTCACAGCCCGCAGGTCGAGCCGCTGCTCGCCGAGCTGCGCCAGACGCTGCCGGAGCTGCATCCCCAGCGCTGCCGGATCCCCATGTTTTCGACCGTGACCGCGCGCGAGCTGGACGGGCCCGAGCTGGTGGCGGACTACTGGGTCCAGAACCTGCGGCAACCGGTGCGCTTCGGCGAGGTCATGCAGACGCTCCTTTCCAGCGGCAGCTCCCTGGTGCTGGAGCTCAGTCCGCACCCCGTGCTGCTGCCTGCCATCGAAGAGCTGCTGTCGCAGGCCGGACAGCGAGGGGCGGTGCTGCCCTCTCTGCGTCGCGAGCAAGACGAACGAGCCACCCTGCTCGGCAGCCTGGCCAGCCTGTGGTGCGCTGGGCTGACCGTATCCTGGCCGACGCTGTTCTCGACACCGTCGGCGACCGTCGAGCTGCCCACCTATGCCTGGCAGCGACAGCGCTTCTGGGTCGATCCACCGGCCTCCGCGAGCAGCCGAATCGGCCGCGCACCGGCCACCGGCCATCCGCTGCTGGGCGCGCTGCAGGTGCTGTCGACACAGCCGGGCACTCGCCTGTGGGAACAGACGGTGGATACGCGCCGCGTGGCCTGGCTGCGCGATCACTGCGTGCAAGGCGCGATGATTTTCCCCGCGGCCGCCTATCTAGAGATGGCGCTCTCTTCTGGCCGTGAGCGCTTTTCCGCCGAGCCCTTCGAGATCAGCGAGCTGTCCCTGGTCGAAGCGCTGGGCCTGCCCACAGACGGTCCCGTGCTTCTGCAGGCCGTCGTCAGCGAAGAACTTTTCGGCCGTCAGCGTTTTCAAGTCGCCAGCCGAGAGCCCAGCGGAGCACCCGGCAGCTTCCGCGTTCACGCTCGCGGTTTTCTGAAGCGCCGCAAGCCCGTGCGCAGCCTGCCGCACATCGACCTGGCCGCCCTGCGCGATCGACTGATCCCCTACGCGACCGATGACGCCAACCAGCTCTACGCCGAGCTCAACGCCATGGGCATGGAATACGGCGAAGCGTTCCGCGGCCTGCGGCAGCTGTGGTGCGGAAAAAAGGAAGCCCTGGGACGAGTCGAGCTACCCGCGGCCGCCGGGAGCCGTCAGGGCTATGTTCTTCATCCGGCGCTGCTGGACTCATGCCTGCAGGTCCTTTTGGCTGCGCTGGGACCCGAGCGTGGCAGCGCCCCCTGGCTGCCGGTGCAGGTGAGCGCGCTGCAGGTATACGGCGAGCCGCCGGCCGAGATCTTCAGCCACGCCCAGCTCTTGCCCGCCGATTCTGCACAACCCAATCGGCATCGCGCCCGCTTCACCCTCCTCGACAGCAGCGGCCGCGTGGTGGCCGAGATCGCCGAGTTAGCCGTGCAGCGCCACGCCAGCAGCGAGTCTTCCGATCGACAGGAACGCTGGTATCTGTCGACGGACTTTCAACCAAAGGCCGTGCCACCGCCCCGTGGGCAGAGTGGACGCTGGCTGCTCTTGGGAGACGGCGGCGCGCTGGGGCGAGCGCTGCGCGATGCCCTGCAACAGGCCGGTCATGCCGTCGTGCAAGGCGAGTCTCTGCTGCCCAACTCGACCGCCTTGCGCGTGCTGCTCACCGCCTCATTCGGCGACAAGGCCCCCACGGCGATCGTTCACATGGGACGGGTGGGGGTCGAGGGCATCAGCGATTCCCCCATCCCCGAAAAAGCCCTGCTGCAAGGCTGCGACAGCGTCCTGCACGTGGTGCAGGCTCTGGTCGGCATGTGGTACCGCGATGTGCCGCGGCTGTGGCTGTTTACCCGCGGGGCGCAAGCCGCCAGCGAAGGCCTGCTCTCGCTGACGCAGGC
>DAORCZ010000850.1:0-4018 GCA_035345735.1 Pseudomonadota bacterium
GGCTGGAAGAGCACCCGCGCGAGGCCCGCTCGATCATCAACAAGTCGGTGCTGGCAGCCCGAGCCCGAGAGGCGGCGCGCAAAGCGCGTGAGATGGTGCAGCGCAAGGGCGCGCTCGATTCGCTCTCACTGCCGGGCAAGCTGGCGGACTGCCAAGAGCGCGATCCCGCGTTGTGCGAGCTGTTTATCGTCGAGGGTGATTCGGCAGGTGGCTCGGCCAAGCAGGGCCGTGATCGGCGTACCCAGGCCATCCTGCCGCTGCGCGGAAAGATCCTAAACGTCGAAAAAGCCCGCCTCGACAAGATGCTGTCATCGCAGGAGATCGTGACGCTGATCACCGCGCTCGGCTGTGGCATCGGCGACTCGAAAGATGCGGCCAAGCTGCGCTATCACCGCATCATCATCATGACCGACGCCGACGTCGACGGCAGTCACATCCGCACGCTGCTGTTGACGTTCTTCTATCGTCAGTTCCGCGAGCTCATCGACGGCACGGCCGGCAGTGGCAAGCACCACATCTTCATCGCGCAGCCGCCGCTTTACAAAGTCAAGAAGGGCAACCGCGAGGAGTACCTGAAGAACGAGCAGGCCATGGAAGACTTCCTGCTGCGGGCGACGTCGGAAGAGCTGGTGCTGGAAGTAACCGGCGGCGCGAGCCCAAAGACGATCACCGGCCCTGCTCTGCGCGAGCTGGCGCGACAGGTTGGCCGCTATTCGAAAGCGCTCAAGGCCATCGACAAGAAGGGCGATGCCCGCATTATCGACGCCATCCTGCGCTCCGGCGGGGCCGAGCTCTCGGGCAGCCTGTCGGCGACAGGGCCAGGGGGACAGCCGCAGGGGCTGCGCGATCCGGAGGCGATGGCCGCGCTGCTGTCCCGCACCGAGGTGCTGCTGCGCAGCGAGCGCTTTGGTTTCGAAGGCGAGCTGTCGGCCCAGGTACTGCCCGACGAGGAGCACGGTGCGTATCAGATCTCGTTCCCGGCCCGTCTGGGTGCGGCGCGGCGCGAGACGACGATCGACTTTTCGCTGTGCCACTCGCCGGAGTGGAGCGAGCTGGCCAAGCTGCTCCCGAAGCTGTCGGCGCACGGCAGCGGACCCTTTGTTCTGATCGAGGGCGCGACGCGGCATCAGGTGCAAGACCTGGTTGATCTGGCGGCGCTGCTCGAGGGCATCGGCCGCAAAGGCCTGCAGATCCAGCGCTACAAGGGCCTGGGTGAAATGACCGCCGAGCAGCTGTGGGAGACGACCATGGATCCGGCGCGTCGTACTCTGCTGGAAGTTCACGCCGACGACATGCAGCAGGCGGAAAACATCTTCAGCATGCTGATGGGTGAAGCCGTCGAGCCGCGGCGCGTCTTTATCGAGCAGCACGCGCTCAACGTCCGCAACCTCGACATCTAAGCCGAAGCCGCCGCGGTACTGCGCCCCTCGGGGGAGGGGCGACAGGTTCTAGCCAGGCTTTCTGGCGCGGAAGTAGTAGGCCGGGGTGAAGATTCCGGTCTGGCCCGCTCCGACGAGGGCGACCGCAGCGTCCTGTAGCATCTTCGAGACGTCGTAGGCGCCCTTGGGGGCAATCTTGACGCGCTCCAGCACGCGCACCGCTTGCCCGGTGAGCCAGCGGCCAGCGGGAGTGTGCTTGATGCCGGTAAGCGAGAGCTGGCCCGAGAGTGGCTCGTACCACGGGGTCTCGGGATCGCTGGTCAGCGCCAGGTCGGCGGTCTCGATGACCTCGAAGCCTGCCGCAGCCAGGGCCCGCGGCACCTCGCTGTAGTGCGGAAGCTCAGGCAGGGCGTCGCCGGTCTCGACGCCGAGCTTCAGCTGACGATGCATGGGGTTGTTACCGTCGTAGAGATCGGTCAAACACCACTCGTAGCCCGCGAACTGCGCGCCCGGCTTGAGCGTGCGCAGGATTTCGCGGAACAGCGCGGTCTTGTCGGGGGCGTGGCAGGTCGCCTCGATGGCGTAGGCGGCATCGACGCTGCCTTCGGCGAACGGCAGCTTCATAAAGTCGGCCTGCTGAAACGAGCAGAGGTGAGCCAGGTTGGTGGCGATGTTCTGCTTGCGGCCGCGCTCGATCTGATAGGCGTTGTTGTTGATGCCGACGACGCTGGCGCCGGAAAAGCGGGCGATGGCGCGCATTGGCCCACCGATGCCACAGCCGATGTCGATCACGGTCATGCCCGGCCGCAGCCCCAGCTTGAGCGCCAGATAGTGCTCGTGGCGGGCCAGCGAAGCCGCGAACGACTCGCCGCGAAAGCGCGGAGCGAAGTGGAACGACTGCCCCCAGCCGAACTCGTAAAAGTCGGTCACTAGGTTGTAGTAGTCGTTGACCATCTTCATGTACTGCGCCCGTCGCGCATCCGGTGACTTGTCGAACAGCGACAGGTACTCGTCGTTGGTGGCCTGCACGCGATCGCGCGGCAGAGACGTCTGGTTGATGTCGAAGACAGAAGGGGTGCTCATGAGATCTCCTCGCCCACCGGGCCGGAACCGGCGCACCGTCTGGTAGCGCGGCAAATCGACGAAGTCTAGGCGCGAATCCGCACGCGATCCCGTCGCCGAATCCACCCGGAAGCGCACACCGCAGAGCGCGAGAAAGAACCCCCGCAACAAGAAAACCTGAAGGGCGGGGCGAGGTTGATATAGTGCGCCCGTGAAGCGCTCTTGCCTTGTGATCGCAGCGTCGGTGATTTCGTTTTTCAGCCAGTGGCTAGGCTGGGGGCGTCAGGCAGAGTGGTCTGTCCCTCGGGCCGATGCAGCGTCGGTGCGCGTCGTCGTGCAGCTACCGCAGCCGAGTGCTCCGCCCGAGCGGCATGGCTATGTCTGCGTCGAAAACGGCACGCTGCCCGTTGTGCCGCCACGACGCGATCCGCGGCGCGATGCGCTGCTCTTGCTAGAGCCGTCTGAGGGCAGCGCTGAGGCCAAGCCAGGTGCCAAGCCGGCTGCCAGCAAGGATGTGGCGATCCGGATCTTTGGCCTGCGCTTTCTGCCGGAGATCGTCGCGGTCCCGCCAGGTGCGCAGGTGGTCTTTCGCAACGACGATCGCCTGCCGGTGACGCTGGTCAGTAGCGAAGCGCCGCGCCTGTTCCCGAATGCGTCGCTACCCCCTGGCGCAACGCTATCAGTGGTGACCCCGCCGGGGGTAAACACGCTGTCGGTGCGCGTGCTTGAGCAGCCGCAGATGCGCGCCACGCTCTTGACGCCGCGCGGGCCCTATCGCCACCTGAAGTGGAGCCAGAGTGGTGAGGTCGGCGTCGTCGAGATGGATCTGCCGCCCGGGGTGTATATGGCGCGCGTCTTTTTTGCCCATCACTACGTCGCATCGCAGTCGCTGACCGTGCCGGCGCCCCCGGCGGGGGGCGGGCCAGGGACTAGCAAAGACGCTACCGAGATCGTCCTGCGGACCACCGCCGCGTCCTCACCTGCCCTGGCCCCGTCGCTGTCGCCGCCTTCGGCGCCCCCGTCGCCGGGTGAAGTTCCCCCTTCTCCCTCGACCGATGAGGGTCGAGCTGGCTCTGCGGAGTAATGGTCATGATGCCTCTTACCAAGCTTTGGCTCCTTCTGCTCTCGCTCCTCTGTGGGTTGGCCGCGCTGCTGGTCGTGGCCCTGGATCCTGAGCTGCAGCGCCGCGAAGTCGCGACGCAGAGCCAGACCGTGGCGCGCGCGCAAAAGATCAGCAGCCAGTTCCTGGAGAACCAGGCGCATCAGCTGGTGCAGGCGGCGGTGCAGCTGTCGGGCGACGCGGTGCTGCAGACCAGCCTGAGCGAGCTGGCCCGCGGTCAGGGCGAGCTGCCGCTGCTACACGAGACGGCACAGGGCGCGCTTCGTCGACTGGTGGCGCCGCTTTCGGTATCGCTGGCCTTGGTGACCGATGCGCGGGGTCATGTGCTGTCGCGCGTCGGTCAGGATGAGGCGGTGTATGGTGATCCGCTCGACGGGCTGCCGGCCATCGAGGCGGCGCTGCGCGGCTATCGCTTGGATGACCTGTGGCTGTTTCAGGGCGCGCTGTATCGCATCGC
>DAORCZ010000851.1:0-4014 GCA_035345735.1 Pseudomonadota bacterium
GCGCACCACATGTTCGTCGGCGAGACCGGCGTCGACCGCGTGGTGCAGCGCACGGCCGAGCTGATGCGCGAATCGGGCAAGGACGATCCCGAGTCGGTGATGAAGCTGGGCGGCATCCCGCTCGACATGGTGCAGCGTCACCTGAACCTGTGGTTCAGCCTGTCGGAAGATCTGTTCGGCAGCGAGGTGTCGTCGAACGCCGCCGAGTTCTTCGCCGCTGGACTCAAGGGTCGCTACAAAGAGCAAGATCACTACGAAGATCACGTCGCGCTAAACGGCACCTACGAGCTTCTGGTGCCGCACGCCGATGGGCGGATGGAGAAGCAGCAGGTGCCGCTGCGCAACGCCATGAACGAGGTGCTGCGTGATGGCTACGTGAACGACTGCCAGCGGGCCGTCGACAAGTGGAACCGCACGCTGGATCGCGTGCTGGGGCCGCGCGCTGAGCAGCACAAGCTGAAGCTGCCCAGCCGTCGCTTCCACCGTCACATCGGCGTCTACGGCATGGAGGCCGGCAACTACTTCGATCCCGATGGCAACGCGATGTCGGATGCGCAGTGGACGCGGCTCCGCGACGGGTTTTTGCCCACGCAGCGCGATCGCGACTACGTCTTGGCGCTGATGAAGCCGGTCACTGAGCCGGGCAAGATTGCCGGCTGGGTCGCGCCTCCCGCTCGTGGCATCAACAGCCAGCCGTTCGAGTTCGAGTACGTCAAGCACATCGTCGCCTAGCGCGCCCTGGGGGGAGCGCAGCGACGCGCACCGACTGCCTAGCGACCCTTGTCGACGGCGTGGATCTGACCGCGGATGTCGCCGTAATAGGTCTGCGTGGTGGTGTGCAGGTTGAAGTACAGCTCGCCCTCTAGCGCGATCTGCGCCATGCCGGACACCGTCGAGACCTTGGTTGGCTTCAGGCTGCCGAGCGAGGGGCTGTTGATGACGCAGCCGGCCGTCAGGGCACCGACCAAGCCGTGGCCGTGTTCGACCGTTTTTACGATGTGCTCGTTCCTGATCTCGACGGAAAATAGACCATCGGCGAGGTTTTCCTGCAGGTTGGTGGCCTGCGCGAAGTCGACCAGGATGGGGCCGAGGATGCCGGGCTTGCCGCAGTGGATGTGGAACATGTTGACGGTGCTGGCCTTGATGCCATCGACCCGCACGTCGACATAGGCGCGGCTGAGATCCTTGCTGAAGCGGATGCGGCCGTGCCCGCGATGGCCGGCGGCTTCGCGCGCGGCGCGACTCTGCGAGGTTCCCGTCGAGCGAAACTGCTTGGGCGTGGTGGCGGGGGTGTTCTCTTCCTCGTCGGGTTCCTGGTGCGGGCTGAGGAAGGCCTCGAAGACCATGCCGATGTCCTGACCCTGCGCCGGATCGAGTCCGGTGGCGGGCGGCACCGCTGCCTCGGCACTGCGAACTAGCGAGAACTCAGGCAGCCGGAGGGCGTGACCGGAAGGCGCGGGATCGCTGCCTGGTGCGGCGGACTGCGGGGCGCAGGAAGAGCTCATGGCGAGACAGAACAGCGAGGCGGGGAGAGCGGCCAGACGCCAGGGCATAGACATGGGCATGGACATGAGGACCTCCAAGGAGCGGGGGAAAGAGGGGACTGCTGCGGTGGGCCGCCCCCGGGCTGCTTCGTCGGGGGCCGAGCTGGCCCGAGCAGTGGGCGGACCCTGGGATCAGGATAAGGGGGAGGTGGGTCCGTCGGGGCGTTCAAAAGTGGCCGTGTGATGGCCAGAAATCGACCATCCGACGGCTGGCCGCGCTCCGGCGGCAAACAAAGTTGTGGGTCTGGGCGGGAGCCTGGTTTAGATTGCGCCCAGATGTCCACGTCCCTCCATACCGAGCGCGCGATAGACCCAGCGACGCGCGCCGCCCCGCATGTCGCCGCGCCGGTGGTTCCCCCCGAGACGCCGTCCGAGATCATCGAGCTGCGTAACCTGGACTACGACGCCATGCAGGCCCTGGCGCTGCGCCTGGGGCAGCCGCGCTTCCGGGGCGAGCAGCTGTTTCGCTGGGTGCACGGCCGGGGCGCCACCGACTTGTCGCAGATGACCGACGTCAGCAAGCTGCTGCGCGCCGCGCTGGCCAATCGCGTGCACATCGCCGAGCTGGGGATCGAGCTGGCCCAGGTCAGTGCCGACGGTACGCGCAAGCTGCGCCTGACCACGGCGGATAACCGCGTCATCGAGAGCGTGCTGATCCCCGATGATGACGCGCGCACGCTGGCCGCTGAAGAATCGGCGCGCTCGGCGATTGGTGATGCCGATACGGACGATGGCGAAGATGAAGAGGGTCCGCGCCGCAAGCTGACGCAGTGCGTGTCTTCGCAGGTCGGCTGCGCCATCGACTGCGACTTCTGTGCGACGGCGAAGCTGGGCTTCAGTCGTCACCTCTCGGTCGCCGAGATCGTGAGCCAGGTGTATCTCGCGGATCGCCTGCTTGCCAGCTTGCCAGCCGACGATCCGACGCGGCGAGCCGGCGGCGAGCGGGTGACCAACATCGTGTTCATGGGCATGGGCGAGCCGCTGCACAACATCGACAACGTGCTGCCCGCGCTGCGCATCCTGCTACACCCGCTGGGCCGGGCGCTGTCGCGGCGACGGATCACGGTGTCGACATCGGGCCTGGTGCCGGCCATCGATCGTCTGGCGCAGGAGGGTCTGCCGGTCAACCTGGCCGTCTCGCTGAATGCGACCACCGATGCGGTGCGCGACCGCATCATGCCGATCAATCGCAAGTATCCGCTGGCCAGCCTGCTTTCTGCCCTGCGGCGCTTTCCGCTGGAAAAACGACAGCGCATCACCGTCGAGTACGTGCTGCTGCGCGACGTCAACGACAGCCTGGAAGACGCGCGGCGCTTCCCCGAGCTTCTGTCCGGCATCCCCAGCAAGATCAACCTGATTCCCTGGAACCCACATCCGCAGGCCCCGTATCAGCGGCCCGAGTCGGCGCGGGTCTCAGCCTTCCAAAAAGAGCTGATGCGGCTGGGGTACACGGTGTTCGTGCGCAAGACGCGCGGCGATGACATCGATGCCGCGTGCGGTCAGCTGGCTGCCGATCGCGATCCGCGGGCGGCGCAGGCTCGCAAGCTGGCCCGTCTGCCGGTGCTGCCGACGGTTCCCGAGAGTGCCGCTGGGCTCCCCGGTGGCAATGGCCTGCCGCTCTAGTCGATCGGAGCGAAACCCATGTCGTCTGCCTCTGCCTCTTCGGCCTTGCCGCCGCCCTTTGTTCCCTCGCTGACCCTGGTGATTCCGGCCTTCAACGAGGCCGAGAATCTGCCGGTCGTCCTGCCGCAAGCGTTGCAGTTTGTCAGCGAGCAGTGCCGCGATGCGCGCCTGCTGATCGTCGATGATGGCTCGGCGGATGCGACGCCCGAAGTGCTGAAGGCTTATGCCGACCATCCGCGCGTGCGGCTGATCCGTCACCCACAGAACCGCGGCCTGACGGCGACGCTGCGCACCGGTTTTTTCGCCGCCGATAGCGAATACGTCACCTGGATTCCCGCCGATGGTCAGATTCCGCTGCCCGAAGTGGCCAAGATCCTCGCCGCCAGCGATGGCGCCGATCTGACGCTATCGACGTATCGCCGCCGACCGGATGGGGTCGTGCGCGCGACGATGTCGAAGACAGTGCGCCTGCTGATGCAGGCCGCGACCGGGCTGCGCGATCGCATCGAAGGACCGTATCTCTTCCGTCGCCAGCTACTCGACGAGCTGGCCCTGGTATCGCAGACCTCGGCGGGATCGATTGGGCTTGAGATCGCGGTCAAAGCGCGCCTGTACGGCAAGCGCATCACCACCACCGAGATCGAGTGCGCGCCGCGCCTGGCCGGTCGCTCCAAGGTCGCGAACCTGCGCAACATCGCCAGCTACTTTTTGGAGATCTGGCGCATCCGTCGCTCGCTGTCCAGCGGGCCCGGCGGGCGCTCATGAACGAGACGCTTTTGGCCTGCCTGTTCGGGCTGCTCCTCGGCATGCGGCATGCGATCGAGCCGGATCACCTGGCGGCCGTGAC
>DAORCZ010000852.1:0-4011 GCA_035345735.1 Pseudomonadota bacterium
GACGGGCTCGGAAAAAAGAAACCCCTTTCTCGACCGGACCGTTGGTTCACCGCGAACCACAGATCCAAGAATCACCGTCGAGAAATGGGTTTTACGATGCCAGTTCGGAATACGCTCGGAACGAAGTAAGTTCGCCGACTTAGCTCGGCTTCTCGACGGAGCGAACCGCTGCCGCCAGTTCTTCGGGAGACAAAGCGGCAAGCGCTCCGTCCAGCCCGGAAAGGTCGGACTGGGCAGCATCGGTCGCAGGGGCCGGGCCGGCTAGTTAGGAGGGGAGCGGGGGTTGAAACTCCGATCACATCCATGGCGCTCTTTGCATCTTCATCGCTCCTCTCTTAGGAGGGGAGCGGGGGTTGAAACCCCCTGCTGCAGCGCGCAACTTATCCTAAGCGGAGTCGCTCCTCTCTTAGCCAGTTGGGTCCTCGCAATCGCTATGCTGGCGCCAGACCGCTACGCAGGCCCGGACAGGCCACTCGCACGGGCCTCCGCCAGTGCAGAAGCTGCCCACTCCCTCCGGCAGAATTCGCACCTTGTGCAAGCTCTGCACGCATCTGCAGCTTGGGGCACATTTGCCCCTGGCGCTGCACCGTGTAAATGCTCCGTAATCTCAGGCTGGAATCTCCGTCTGCAAACGCGATATTCTGCCTTGTGGGGAGATGCTGAGCACGGCGCCGCTTCTCAATTCGGAAACGCCTGTCGAACGATGTGTCGCCATCCTGATTGGAATCAATCAGTACGGCAACGGAATCCCGCCGCTGCGCAATGCCGTGAGCGACGTACAGACTGTCGCCAAGGTGCTCGCCGAGCGGTACGGCTACCAGGTTCGCCTCGTCCTTGACGACCAGGCGTCGCTTGCCGGCCTGCGGGCGCTGCTCGCTCAGTTCGAGATGGATGTCACCACCGACACGCGCGTCGTCTTCTACTTTGCGGGACACGGCATCGCCGAGGAAACGGATACGGACGCCGCCGGCCCGCAAGGCTTTCTGATCCCGCAAGACGCGAGGCGCGATGACCAGGCGACGTTCCTGCCCATGGCCGAGGTCCAGGCACTGCTCAGCAAGCTACCCTGTAAGCACATGCTCCTGTTCCTGGACTGCTGCTTTGCGGGCGCGTTCCGGTGGTCCAAGACTCGGAGCATCCGCACGCGGCCGGCGACGCTGTACGAAGAGCGCTTCCTGCGCTACCTGCGCGACCCGGCGTGGCAGGTCCTCGCATCCGCGGCGGCTGATGAGCGGGCGCTCGACACGGTGGTCGGCGGCAGGCTCGGGCGGCGCGACGGGGCAGCAGGGAACCCAGAGAACTCCCCCTTTGCGGCTGCGCTATGTCGGGCGCTGACCGGCGAAGCCGACCTGCGCATCGGCGGCCGGCCGGGCGACGGCATTATCGTGGCGAACGAGCTTCACCTGTACTTGGAAGATCACTTCTCGAAGCTCGAGCGGGAACTTCAGCGCACGGTGCAGAAGCCGCTCCTGTGGTCGCTCGACGGCAAGGACAAGGGGCAATTTGTCTTCTTCCCTCCGGGCTGCCGGCGGTCCCTGCCCTCGGCGCTCGACCTCGTCGAGAAGAACAACCCCTACCAAGGACTCGAGCCGTACGGCCAGGATAAGGTGGACCTGTTCTTCGGCCGCGCTGAGGTCATCGAGCAGCTCGCCAAGCAGGCGGAGGCCGCACCGCTTACCGTGGTAAGCGGCGTGTCCGGCAGCGGCAAGTCGAGCCTGGTGCGCGCGGGGCTCTTTAGCAAGTTGTCCAAAGCCGGCGGCTGGTTGCTATTGCCCATCATCCGACCTGGCAACCGCTCGCGTGCCGCGCTCTCGTCCTTGAACGGCGCGCTGGGTGCCACAGCAGACGCGGACTTCGCCGCCACGTTGACCGCATGGCGCACCCGGAATCCCGACAAAAAACTGTTCCTTTGCATCGACCAGCTGGAAGAGCTCGTGACCATGGGGGAATCGCCCACCCAGCAGGCGGAGTTCCTCGCCGCCATCCAAGCGGCGCTGTCCGCGAACGCGGGGTACCTGCATGTGGTGATGACGCTGCGCGCGGACTTCGAGCCGCACTTTTCCGACCTTCTGTCCCCCAAATCGGGCACCCAGGTACGCTTCCAGCTCCGCCCGATGAACCGCCAAGAGCTTCGGCAGGTGATCGAAGGGCCGGCCACCGAGCGAATGCTGTACCTTGAGCCTCCTTCGCTCGTCGACCAGATCATCGAGGAGGTGGCGGAGATGCCCGGCGCGCTGCCCCTCTTGTCGTTTACCATGAGCGAGCTGTACCGGGTGTACATACGCAGCGGTCGCAGCGACCGGTCGTTGACCGAGGCAGACTACCGACAGCTCGGCGGAGTGTCCGGCGCGCTGCGCCAGCGGGCGGACGAGATTTTCGTCGGCCTCGACGCAGAGTCGCAGCAGACGCTGCAGCGCGTGATGCTGCGCATGGTATCGCTGCAGGCCGGGGAGGTCGCGCGACGCCGTGTGCCGCTATCCGAGCTCTTCTACGGCGCCAGCCACCCCGAAGAAGCCCGCAAAGAGGCGGTCCTCGGGCGGCTGAAGGAAGCGCGCCTGGTCGTCTCGGGCGTCGACAGCGAGGGCTTTCCCTATGTGGAGCCCGCGCACGACCAGATCGTCCTCGGCTGGCCGCAGCTATGGCGCTACATCAAGCAGGAGCAGGAGACCATCGCGCTGCAGCGTCTCGTCACCCAGCGAGCGGCGGAGTGGCAGGCCGAAAAGCGCGACCGCGACACGCTCCTGTGGGCGCAGGATCCCCGGCTGCCCCTGTTGCTGGGCCTGTTCCGCCAAATCCCGCAGCGTTTTAATGCGCTCGAGAGCGAGTTCATAAGCCTGAGCGAGGCCCTGCGTACCGACCGCGAGCGCCGAAAGCGCCGATGGCGCGGTGGCCTCATCGCCGGCTTGTGCGTCATCATCGCCGGCCTGTCGGCGCTGTCGTGGTTTGCGGTCCGGCAAAGCAACGAGTCCAGGCGGCGGCTCTTCGAGCTCTATGCGGAACGGGGCAGCGATCTCCTCTTCCAGCAGGGCAAGCCCTATGAAGGCCTGTTATGGCTACATCGCGCGCTTGCCGAAGGCAGCCGGGATCCGGCGCTGCCCTACCTGCTCAAGACCGCGATGCAAGGGGTCGATTCGAGCAAGGCCCTGCTCGTCGGCCATGAGGCCCAGGTGGACAGCGCGGCGTACAGCCCCGACGGCCGCCGCATCGTCACGGCGAGCTGGGACAAGACCGCGCGGGTATGGGATGCCGACAGCGGCCGGCTCCTCTTCACGCTCGCGGGCCACCAGGAGCACCTCACGAGCGCGGCGTACAGCCCCGACGGCCGGCGCATCGTCACGGCGAGCTGGGACAAGACCGCGCGGGTATGGGATGCCGACAGCGGCCGGCTCCTCTTCACGCTCGCGGGCCACCGCGGTTCCATCCGGAGCGCAGCCTATCGCTCCGACGGCCGCCGCATCCTCACCGGAAGTGAAGACGGGGCGGCGCGGGTATGGGACGCCGATGGCGGCCTTCCCCTCTTCACGCTCGAGGTCCCTGGGCACGATGCCCGCGGCGCGGCGTATAGCCCCGATGGCCGCCGCATCGTCACGGCGCACTGGGACAAGACCGCGCGGATATGGGAAGCCGACCATGGGCAGCTCCTCTTCGCGCTCGGGACCGACAGCGAGCGTCATCAGAATGCAGTCGCCAGCGCGGCGTACAGCCCCGACGGCCGCCGTATCGTCACCGCCAGCTCTGACCAGACGGCGCGGGTGTGGGACGCGGATCGCGGGCAGTTCCTCTTCGCGCTTCGAGGCCCCGCCGAACCCTTCGACGGCGCAGCATACAGCCCCGACGGCCGCCACATCGTCACCAGACACCCGAACGGGATATCGCGGGTATGGGATGCGGGCAGCGGGCAGCTCTTGACCGGGTCTGACAGCCTCCCTGCACTGAGCGGGACCGCGTCCTATCGGCCCGACGGTGGCCTCATCGTCACCAGCACGGCTCAGGTTTTTACGGCGGATGGAA
>DAORCZ010000853.1:0-3996 GCA_035345735.1 Pseudomonadota bacterium
ATCGACCCAATAGGCATAGCGACCGCGCAGCCGGCGCAGCGTCTGCAGCTGGGCATCGCTCTCGCCCTGCCGGCCCGCCGAGCCGTCCCCCGGTCCGCTCAGCGAAAGCCAGGGCGAGGCATTGGCCAGCTCATCCAGCACGCGGGACTTGCGCAAGAGCGCCGTCGTCAGGGCCAGGCGTCGCCAGCCAGGATCTTGCAGGTTGGTTCGCAATAGCGAATAGGTCAGGGCTTCATCGTGATCGCGAAAATAAGCAAAATAAGCCAGCAAGTTCGCTTCCGTAAGTCCAAATCGACCCCTGAAAATCCTTTCCTCAGTGATCTGAAGTAGCTCCTCCAGATGGCTCTGCGCCTCACGGAGTCGTCCCTGCTGCGATTCGGCAATCACCATTCCATAAATAGTCGCCGCCGTCTGTGCGCTGCTGGCTAACTTGTACGCTTGTTGTTTGGCTTGCTCTTGCTGAAAGCTAGCCTCGGCTCTTTCATAGTTTCCTACATCCAGATAGCGCATCCCCAGCGTCACTCCGTCCTGCATAAGCTGGCGATCTTTCAGCGTCGCGGCGAGCGCCAAGCCAAAGTGGGTCTGCGCCGCTTGTGGGTCGCCGAGCGCAGCCGCCACCGCGCCAAGGAGTGTCTGCGGCTGAACCTGCGCCCGCGCCCCCAGGCCGTATTCCTGCTCATAGCGGACGGCGCTGGCCAAGGTGTTCCTGGCGTCGCTGTACTGGCCCAGCGCGTACTGCAGAGTGCCCACCAGCAAGAGCGCCTGGTGATAGATGTGGTCGGCGGGCTCGCGCGGCCGGGTGCGGGCCCGCGGGCCGGCAGCGGCATCCAGGGCGGCCGTCCGCAGTTTGGCGATGGCCAGGCTTTTATTGGCGTATCTTTCGGCTAAATCATATTGTCCCTGTCTTAGGTATTCCTCGGCAATCGGAAGCAGGACCCCTGCGACCTCGATCGAGGTTGGCCCATAGAGGACATTCTGGATTTCAACAATTTTTCGTAGTTCTTGCTGTATGTCGGTGGCCAGTCCGGACATCTGGCTGGCAGCGATTCCTTGCATTTGTGCATTTACATAGCGCCCTATCTCTTGCTTCGCCAGATTTAGTCGGTATTTGCTAGCGAGTGCGAACAGCGCAACCGAAGCCTCTAGCTCGGCCTGCGTGGCATCCCCCGACTTATAGAATACGGCCAGCTGATAGATCGCGCTCTGCGTGTCGGGATCGTCCAGACCGAACGTGCCACGCAAGATCGACAGGGCGGCTTCGGCCTTCTGAATCGCCGCCGCACGCTGCCCGCGCTTCTGTAGCTCATCCGCCCCGTCGCGCAGGGTCATGGCCTGGGTCCGCGGATCGACAGCAGCGACGCGACGCGCCCCGACCTGGGGAGCGGCCAGCAGCAGGTACAGGATGCACAGCAGATGGGCAAGAGGGCGGGACATGGAGTTCTCTCCTCCCCAAGACCAGTCAGGATCGACGGCGGCTAGGAGTTTCTTGTCGCAAACAGTCCATTCATCACATTTAATACAATTAAATAATTACATTGCGCTGCTTTTTAGGCATTGCATTGATTTATATTTAGCCACATCGTCGCCTGGGCAATGCGGCTACCGCCCCCTAGCTGCGCGTTGAAAAAGTGAGCGAGGAGGCCAAAGTGCAAGGAGGAGGAGCGGGCCCACAGCCGCTAGGCTGGGGAGAGCGTCCGTCTGGACGTGAGCACCGACGACGCAGCAATTTGGCCCCGCAGCCACTTTGTCAACGCGCAGCTAGCGAGGATGCGGCGCGATGCGGTAGGTGAGGATGGTGGCGGACTCGGGCGGCGGGCTGGTGGTGTCGATCAGGAAACGATCGCCGCGCTTGTCCGGTTCCTGGGTGTTGCCCTTGTTCTGCTCATCGCCACCGCGGGTCTGGGACACGGCGTCGCCGCAGCCCAAACCGAGCGCCGTGCACGCCTCGCCCGATAGCGGCTGCGGACTGGCCAAAAGCAGGAAGCGCTCGCCGCGACCCCTGGGATTCACCGGCAGGGAAAGAGCCGGGTCTTCCGGAATGCGGAGGCTCTGTCCGGCGGCCACCTGGCGATGGCCGCGCACCGGAAACAGCGGCACCAGCCCGGTGGGCGAGGCTTGCAGCACATACAGGTAAGCCGGCGCCGCCAGCTGGACCCGCAGCGAGAATTGGTCTCCCTCGCCGAGGGCATCTTCGCTGCGCAGGGTCCGTCCTTGCGGAGCCTCCGGCGTCACCACCCAGCCCTGCACCGATACGCCGATTGGCGAGGCCACCGCCCCCTGCCCGCCGGCCGGCGAATCGGCGCTGCGCTGCGGACCGCTGCAACCCGACAGGCAATAAAGAGCACAAAGGGACGACGCCAGATAGTTCATGCGGTTCATGATCATCACTCTCTCTTCAAGGAATTGCGGAGTCCGGGGGTATCGGCGCAGCGGAATCCCACATCATCGTTGGTGGTATCGCGGGGATAGCCAAAGCGTCCGCTGGAGCGGGCGGCAATAAAGTCGATGGCCCAGCTTCCGCCACGCACCACGCGGCGCCCCTGCTCGCCTTCCGTTCCCTCGCTGTCGACGCGTGGATCGATGCAGGGGGTGGCGCACGGCGGATAGGTGCGCCGAAAAAAATCGGCCGTCCATTCCTGCGCGCTGCCCGCCAGATCAAAGACGCCCAAGGGTGTGCGATCCAAGCGGCTGCTGCCGACATCGGGCAAGGCGGGATGAAGATGAGCACAGCTACGAAAGCGGGCGCCGCGCTCTAGGACCGCGTGATCACAGTCCGGTTCGTTATCGCCCCAGGGAAAGCGCTGCCCGGCCCCGCCGGCACCCAGCCGCGCTACGTATTCCCATTCCGCCTCGGTCGGCAGGCGCTTGCCCTGCGCGCGGCAGTAGCCCATCGCGCCATCCCAGGTCACGCCGGTAGCGGGGCGCCGCGCCATGCCGCTGCGCACAAAGAAGGTTCCCTGGCGCAGCTCAATGCCCGAGGCGCCGATCTCGGGCTGCCAGTCATAGATGGTGTGCCCCTGCCAGCGGGCCTTCCACTTCGAGATCTCCCAGGTCAGCTCGCCGCGCGCCTGCAGCTGATTTAGCCAAACGACAAACTGCGCGTTGGTGACCTCGTAGCGATCGATCGCGAAGCGCGAGACCGAGACCATGTGCAGCGGCTGCTCGCGATCGAAGTAGCGATTCTTGGCGTAGAAAGCGTGTCCCAAGCGCTCGGCCCAGTTGTAGGCGGTCTGGATCTCTTCCGGACTGCTGCCCATGGTGAACTGGCCGGCCGGTACACTCACCATCGCCGGCTGCCGTCCCAGCCAAGTCCATCCTCCTAGACTTAGGAGTGTCATCAGCGAGATCGCACCAGCAAAAAGGAGGCCACGCCGCGGGATTCCTTTTTTGGCGGGCGGTTGCTGGCGTGCCTGCAGCAGATCCTCCAGCGCGACCCGCACCTCGTCACCCGATGCGGGGCGCTGGCTGGGATCTCGACGCAGACAGCGGTCGATCAGCGCAGCCAGATCCGGGCTGACCTGCGGAGCCACGGTGCGCAGCGGTGGGGCCTCGGTGGTCAGGACCTGCTCGCGTAGCTCGTCGAGGCTCATCTGTCCGTGCAGCCAGTCCGGGGGGCGGCCGGCGGCCAGCTCAAACAGGGTTGCGCCCAGCGAATACACATCACTCTGGGGACTGGCGGGCTCGCCACGCCACGCTTCCGGCGCCATGTAAAGCGGCGTTCCCAGCTGCGCCCCGGCATGTGTCAGCCCCGCCGGCGGCGACGGTAAGGGTGCGTCGATCGGGGCTGCCGACGCTTCCGCCGCGGCGGCCGGCAGCGCACCGCGGACGATACCGAGAGTCGCCTGCAGAGTCGGCTCCCGCCGACCTGCCTCGACAAAAAGCGGGGTCTGTTCTAGCGCCGAGACTGGGGGCTCGCGGACGGCGGGGGCAAGCGGCTCTTCCGGCTCGCGCGACAGCAGCTTGGCGAGGCCAAAGTCCAGCAGCTTCACGGTTCCA
>DAORCZ010000854.1:0-3989 GCA_035345735.1 Pseudomonadota bacterium
TCGGATCCCGGGGCGGGCCTAGCGCCGAGCTTGGTCGCTGGCGGCACCGTCCCGGCAGTGATTACTGGCCAGCCTGCTGAGTAGTCGTCGAGGCGGTCACGACTTCGCCGCTCTTGCGCGGCAGGGGCGCACTGAACGACACAGTCTTCTTGCCTTCCGGCAGGATGGCTTCAGGCGCGTAGTCGGCGCTGCCCACGGCGGCAGCCGACGCGTTGCTGGAGACCAGATTAAACGGCATGCGATCGGCGTAGCCGACGTAGCCACCCGACGGGAAGTACACGGTCGCGGCATCTGGCGAAGCCGCCGCCGCGGGGAAGCCATCGATGAACAGGTTGAAGGTGATCGGCTGTAGCGGTGCGCCAAACGTTAGCTGCTGCCGCACCGTGTGATCAGTGACAGCATCGAAGCCGACGTGATTGTTGGCGATGCTGGTCACGCGGTCGCCGAGCATCAGGTTGTCAAACTGCGCGTACTCGAACGTGCAGCCAACCGGGCAGTAGACGTCGCCGGTAAAGCGGTGCGCCAAGCCGTCGCCCTGCCAGCCCAAGTACCAGTCGTTGCCGTTGGTGGTGATCGCGAAGGTGCCCAGCGGCGAGTCCACGCCGGCTGAAGCATCGATGAGATAGTTCACGGTACCCGCCGGGACGCCGGGATCCAGCACGACGCCCGAGGGCTGCTGAACAGTTCGGCCGGTGCGGTACGACGACCCTCGGAGGCCACAGCCAACGAGCAGCGGCAGGGCCAGAGCAGTGAGAAGCAGCTTGTTCATGTCTAACTCCTTTTTTAGCTGGGCCTCTGCGGCCACCTCCCTCTGGGCGACCGTGAAGCTTGCGGACCATTTTACTGTGCGACTCTTCTCTGCATAGGACGGGATATCGGCCCACATTTATTCAAACGAAACCGCCGGGTGCGATCGCGGCCGCCGATGGTCAGGCCAGCCGACGTCCGGGGCCGCAACGCAGAGGCTTGCCAGGCCACCCCGCTTTGCCCAATGGTAGAAGACAGCTGCGCCCGACGCGGGAGGGACACCCTGTGGATCTGTTCGATCGCTTCAACCGCCTTGCCAACCAGGTCGGCGGCCTCTTGGGCGACCTGGCCGACGACGCTCGACCGCACGTCGAGCTGGCCCAAGCCCTCCTCGATCGGGGCGACACCGACGGAGCCATCGCTGAGCTCAAGCTGGCCCTCGACAAGCGGCGCGACCACGCGCGGGCCCTCTATCTGCTGGGACTGGCCTATTCCAAGCGCGGGCGTCCCGGCGACAGCCAAGAAGCCAAGCGCGCCCTCGAAGAAGCGCTGGCGGTGCGCGAGGGCTACTCCGAAGCCTATCTGGCCCTTGGGGATGCGCTCAGCCAAGGCGGTGAATACGAAGCCGCCGCCGAGAACTATCGCAGCGCTCTGCCACTGCTCCCCGACGGCACAGCGCGCGCCGAGGTCGAGCAGCGCCTGGGGTCTCTGTATCTAGCGACTGGCCAGCTGGACAAGGCGGTGCGCGAGCTGCGCAAAGCGGTCTCCTCCGACCCAGAAAATGGTGCCAGCCAGGGCCTGCTGGGTCAGGCTTTGGTCAAGCAAGCGCAAAGGCGCGGAGAGCCGCCCTCTGGACCAACATTTGAGGCCGCCCGCCAGTGCCTGCAGCGCGCCGCGAGTGCCGAGCACCCCGCCCCGACGATCCTCGCGACCCTGGGCGAGCTCTTGCTACAAGCCGGCCAGCCTGGCGACGCTGAAAAGGCACTAACCCGCGCCCTCAAGGCCGAGCCCGAGCTGGTCCCTGCGCTGCTCGCGCTGGGCAAGCTGCGACTGCAGAGCGGCGACGTCGCGAGCGCCTACGAACAGGGTCTGCGGGCCTACGCCAGCCTGCGCACCCGGCTCGAGCCCGGGACGTCGGCGGCTCCTGCCGTGACCGATGACCAGCGTCGTGATGCGGCGATGCTCCGGGCCGAGGTGCACCTGCTCCTCGCGCGCTGCCATCGCAAGACCGGCACCCCCGAACGCGCCCTCGCCGCCTATGACGAAGCGCTTGCCGAGCTAGCCCCCTTCTCCTCGACGGCGGCCGACGGGACCACCACCGCCCTGCCGCTGGCTGCCGACCTGGTAGACGAGGCGCTGCACGTCGCGCTGTCCAGCGAGCGCCCCGATCGCGCCGTCGCACTGGCCGCCCATCCCGCCGGACGACGCAGCCCCGATAGCCTGGCCGCTCAGGCCCTCTCTCCGACGCTGAGCGAGGCCGAAGTCGATGCCCTGCTGGCCCAGGCACTGGCCGCCGGTGACACCATCGAAGTCCGCCTGGCCATCGCCGAGATCGATCTGCGACGCGGCCAGCGAGCCGCAGCCGGTGCCCAGCTCCGTCGAGCCGCCGCCCTCGCAGCCGGCGATCCACGCCCGCGCCAGCGACTCTCGGCCTTGTACGAGCGCGAGCGCCAAGCCCTGCCTCGCGAGCTCTACGGCCTGCTGCGCCGCACCTACGAGATCCTGTCGGGCAGCCCCGAGCTCACCAGCTTTGGTCTCGAAGCCGCGCGGATCTTGGAGCTCTACGATCGGCCCCTGCTCGTCACCGTCATGGGTGAGTTCAACTCGGGCAAGTCGACCTTTGTAAATGCGCTGCTCGGCGAAGAGGTCGCGCCGATGGGCATCACACCGACCACCGCCACCATCAACCTGCTCAAGTACGGTCGCGAGCAGGGGGCCCGCGTCGTCTATCGCGACGGCCAGAGCCGCAGCGTGCCGTGGAGCAAGGTCCCGGCGCTCCTGCGCGGCCTCGACCCGCAGGAGGCAGCCCGCATTCAGCTCGTCGAGGTGCTGTATCCCCTCGATGTCCTGCAGCGCGTCAACGTCGTCGACACGCCGGGTCTCAACTCGATCCTGCCCGAGCACGAAGCGACGGCCCGCGAGTTTATCGCCCAGGCCGATGCCGTCGTCTGGCTGTTCACCGTCGATCAGGCCGGCAAGCACAGCGAGCGCGAGGCCCTGTCGGCGATCCGCGACGCCGGCAAGCAGATCCTCGGTGTCCTCAACAAGATCGATCGGCTGCCCCAGCTCGCCTCAGCACCAGGTCCCGCCACGAGCGGCCCCGGAGACCCCCAGCCGGCCAGCGCCAGTCCGCTCGACAGCATCCTTGCCCACCTGCGCGATAGCGACAGCGGGCTCGTCGAACTACTCGAAGCCATCGTGCCCTTCTCCAGCCGCGAGGCCATGCTCGGCCGCAAGAGCGGCGACCTTGAGCGCATGCGCCGCGCCAACCTGCCGGCGCTGGAACAGGCCCTCGAAGAACGCTTCTTTCACCGCGCCCAAACGATCAAGCAGGCCGCCGCACGCACGCGCTTGCTCGCCCTCCTGGATCGGGCCCGCGATCACGCCGAAGCCCTGGTCAGCCGATCCAGCCGCGAGTCGCTGGAGCGCGATCTGCGTCTGCTGCAAGCCGATGGCCTGCTGTTCCAGCGCGACCTCATCCCGCGCGAGCGCAAGCTGATCCTCGACGACGCCGATGCCGCCCATCGCGCCGCCGCCCGCGAGACGCTGGACTTCGTCCGCCCGCGTCGCTGGCCCTTCTCCGAGCACCAGGCCGCCCCGGCCGATCGCGACTTCCTGCTCTCGCTCCTCGATGAGAAGTTTGCGGCGATGGCCAAGGCCTCGCGCGGCCGCGTCCTTGCTGAGCTCAAGCTACGCGAGCCCGATCCGTCTGCCGCCAGCGCTCAAGAGACGGTAAATCCACCGCACGAGGCCGATCTGATCCGCTTGCTCGATGAGCAGGTGTACGGCCGCTACCGGGCCTTCTGCCGCGGCTATCTGCGCGGTGGCAAGGTCGATGACTTCTTCGTGCGTGTGCTGCCCAAGCTTGAGCTCAGCGAAGCCGCCATCGGCCGAGCACTCGAGCGCGACTCGCCCACCGCTGCCGAGATCCTCGATGAGGAGCTCCTGACCCCGCTGCGCCTGTTTGGCGAGACCCTGCTGCGCGAGCGCAGTGCCCGCCTGCGCAAGGCGCTGACCGATGA
>DAORCZ010000855.1:0-3989 GCA_035345735.1 Pseudomonadota bacterium
GCTACATCGTCGGCACGGTCTCTAGCTGCGCGGTCTTGGGATCGATGCCGGCGTGGGGACGGGTGTCGGGCAGGATGCGGACAGCAGACGAGACCTTGAAGGGGAAGATCTGGCCGCTCGCGAAGTGGACTTCGATCAGGAAGGCGCGGTAGCCCTGGGTTGGCGGATCGATCTTGCCGACGTAGACGCCGCCGCCTTGGCTGGAAAGCTCGCTGCTCTTCCACACCTTGCCCAGGGTCTCGACGCGGAAGTCGCGGGCCTTGGGGTTTTCGGCCTGCCACAGCAGCACCTTCTGCGGCGCTTCGCCGGTGGTCACGCGAATGCTGCTTGGGCCTTCAAACGTAAAGGAGAAGGCGGGGCGCTGGCGTCCTTCGCGCAGCATGCCGACGAAGGCCACGGCGCCTTCCACCGCGTCGGTGTCGTCGAGCCCGTGGTCACCGTTCGGCACATAGCGCAGATACTTTTCGCCGGGTAGCTCGCCGAAGTAGTTCGCCGAGCCATCGGGCAGGAAGAACTGATCGCCAGTGGCGTTCATGATGTACTTCGGCATCGTGAAGCGGCGACGGAAGAGATACGGATCTTCGTTCTTCAGCATGTCTTCCCACTCGCGTGTGCCGAGCTTTTCCGTCAGGTGGTTGTAGTGGTAGTCGTACAAGCTGCGAGCCCAGAAGCCGTAGCTCTCGACGTGCTGGCGCATGAACTTGCTGACGTTGAGCACGTCGATGACGATGGGCACGATGCCGCTTACGCGCTTGTCGACGGCCGCCGTCATCCACGTCGTCCAGCCGCGCTTCGAGCCACCGGCGACGATGAACTTGTCGGGGGCCCCGCCAGGACCCTGCGGGCTGTTCAAGAAGGCCTGCGTCGCGTCCATGGCTCGCACCGCGGCGCGCACCATCGGGAAGCGCGCGTGCCAAGTGGGATCGCCGGTCTTGACCACCTGGGCCCAGCCGAAAGCGATGATGCCGTCTTCGCTGTGCGGCTTGCCGTCGTGATCGGCAAAGGTCAGTGGCTGGTTGGGGATCTGGCGTAGCTCGACGGCGACGGCGCCGACGCTGCGCGCCAGGGTGACGACCTCGCCGCCAGCCTTGCTGGGTGGGCTGCCGCTGTTGCTGCCGCCGCTGATCAGCAGGACGCCGGGGCCGGGGGTGACGTTATCGGGCACGACGATCAGCACGTGGTGCTGCCACAGCGTGCGATCGACCTCGCTGCTCTTGCGCCACGAGCCCGACTTCATTTCAAGCAAGTAGGTCGTGTAGCCGCTGCCCTTTTCCGTGCCGAGCAACTTCCACGAGGCGTCGGGATCGGGCGTGTTGATGTAGCGGTCCAGCGCCGTCACCTCCTCGGCCATGGGATCGGGCGGCATCTGGGTGCCGGTCGTCCGGTCCGAGCCACAGGCGATGCTGGCCAGCAAGCAGAGCGGCAAGAGCCGCGAAAAAAAGCGCAGGGCGCGCTGGGCAGAGGCAGGGGATTTCGTGTGCAGGGTCGTATTCATGGCTTCCTCACGGACCGCGCACTGTAACGCAAAGGGGAAGCGTTCAGAGGATCCCAACGTGGAGGCCGCCCCACGAGCGAAAGATCTCGTTGCGTCTGACTCGGCCTTCTGGCAGTCGTAGCGATATGCAGAAGCGATCTGCTCGAAAACCTGCCGACCGAGTGCCGCCTACGCCGACGTACTTCCTGTCGCTGACGGTGGAAAACTATCGCGCCTTCGGCCCCAAGCAGACGCTCGATCTTTCCGATGGCAACGGCCGCCCAGCCCCCTGGACGGTGATCCTCGGTGACAACGGCACGGGCAAGACGTCGCTATTGCGACAAATTGTGAACATGGTTCCGCAGCCACGACCGGTGCACTGGCCGGCGGATGAACCTGGAAACGCCGTGCTAGAGCCGTTTGCGGTCGCTGGTCAGGATGCCCCTCCAGACGTTCACCTGGGCGCGGCAGGTGCATCCTTTCATGCTGAATATGCCTATGGTGAGGTCCTTTCATTTGCGAATAAGACATTCAACAAAGCTGCTCTTAGCTATGAAATTAATCTAGATGACATTATCCACTCAAATACGACAAACGCCCAGATTTCAGCCATGAAAATGGTGGCATACGGCGCTAATCGGCCCATCGGCTCGGGTAGTCTATCTGAGTATCATCCCGACGGGTTACGGAGTTTGACCGTCGAGAACTCTCCGCTTGTTCCGGCGGAGGAGTGGTTGCTGCAGCAGGATCTGCTTGCTCGACACGGCAACGGTGACGCCAAGCAAGCTAAAGAGCGGCTACGTACAGTCATTGCGCTACTGAAGGATCTGCTGCCCGAAGATGATATTCAGGATGTAACATTTAAATCTATCGACTTAAATCCATCCCGTCAGCGCATCGCAGTACACGTCAAGACGCCCTATGGCGAAGTTCCGCTGACGGCCCTGAGCCTTGGATATCGCACGCTGATGGCGTGGATGATCGACCTGACGGTCCAGATGTTTGCGCGCTATCCCGAAAGTCCGAAGCCGCTCCATGAAGCGGCGGTTGTGCTGGTGGATGAGATCGATCTCCACCTGCATCCCAAGTGGCAGCGGCTGCTGTTTTCACGACTGTCCGCAAAGTTTCCCAACGTGCAGTTCATCGTCACGGCGCACAGCCCACTCATCGTTCAGGCGGCGACCGCACAGACCAACTTGGTGGTGCTGCAGCGGCCTCCCGGAGCCTCGTATGTCGAGATTGTGCGGCAGCCGAATTCGATCCGAACCTGGCGTCTAGATCAGCTGATGACCAGTGATCTCTTCGGTCTGCCCAGCGCTCGCTCGCCCGAGTATGACGCCAAGTACGAGCGCAAGGATGCCTTGCTGCGCAAGCCCACACTGACGCGCAAGGAGCAAGCTGAGCTCGCGCAGATCGATGAAGATCTGCGCAGCGAGAGCCCGGAAGAGGCGCACTATCTAGACATTCTGCGACGGGCCGCGGAGCACACAGAGGGTGGGAAGAAGGCCGAACGGCGTCTCCCTCAAACGCGCAAGCCCAAGGTGTAGAGATGGCGCGACTTCGGCGACCGCCATGTCCTGCGATCTTGCGCCGCCGCGGGCCGGAAAGGACGCAGGCGCTCTGCGACCAATTCGATGCTTCAGCGGCCCATCGGGATGGCAGCGTACCGTTTGTGTTCAACAGAGCCCTGTATGGCCACCGCACGGTGCGAGTGGCACTAGAGCGGGCTCAGCATCAGAAGTGCGGATACTGTGATGCGCGCTCCGCGCCTCTCGATGTCGAGCATTACCGCCCCAAGGGCTCGGTACGCCAAGCCCGTGGTGAGGCCGAGCAGCGACCCGGTTATTACTGGCTAGCGTACGAATGGAGCAACCTGCTTTTGGCCTGCGTGCTGTGCAACCAGCCTCGCGAAGATACGGCCAGCATGCCGACGGGCAAGGGCTCGCTCTTTCCGCTTTTCCAGCCGGCCCAGCGTGCCCGCTCGCATCATGACTCGTTGGCCCAAGAGCGACCGCAGCTCTTGCATCCATACGTGGATGACTTCGACGAACACATCGCCTACCGCCAGTACATGCCGCTGGCCAAGACAGAGCGCGGCCAGGCAACCATTGAAGTGCTGCGACTGCAAGGCAAGGACCACCTCACGCTGCGCGCAGAGCGGTGGCAGATCGTGGAGAAGTCTCTACAGCGGCTGTCAGAGGGGGTGTTACCTCCAGAGCACCAGCAAGAGCTGCTGGAAGAGCTGTGGAGCTTCGCTGCACCCACGCAACCCTACTCGGCTATGGTGCGCAGCGCCCTGCGTGAGCGTGGGCTCTGGCCGATGGAGTAGCCAGCCATCGACCACTTAGGCCAGCGGCGCCCCCGAGAGCCTGCGTCAGCTCAGCCCGATAGGCAGGGCTGGACACGACCCGATACCGCCCAGGATGGCTCCTGTGACCCTCTGAAAGGCAGACGCGACGCGAGGCCCCCCTGTGGGGTATTCTAGATACCGTCGGCTCACCAGAACCTACGAGCC
>DAORCZ010000856.1:0-3989 GCA_035345735.1 Pseudomonadota bacterium
TGTTCATCGAAGACTACGGCACCGGCCGCTGCGACTTCCCGCGCGGCAGCGCCGCCGATCTGTACGACTCGATCCACGGCAAGCTCTATCGCCTGCCCGATGCCACGCGCGTCTTCGTCGGTCACGACTACCTGCCGGGTAGCCGCCCGCTGCGCTTCGAGACCACCATCGGCCGCAGCAAGAGCGACAACATCCAGCTCCGGCAGGACACCGGCCGCGATGAGTTCATCGCCGCTCGCAACCGCCGCGACGCCACACTCAGCGCACCGCGCCTGCTGTTTCAAAGCGTGCAAGTCAACATCGACGCTGGCCGCCTGCCCGCCGAAAACGAGCACGGTCTGCGCCACCTGCGCATCCCCCTCAACCTCGGCCAGCCTGTCGACGACACCGGCACGCCCCGCGCGGTCGAGGCGCAGGGCTGAGCAACGTGCTTGCTCGCCGCTAGGCTCGCGCTGAAAATGCCGGGCCATGCACTCAGCTCCGCTTGCTCTTGCTCCCCTGCCCCGTCCCGGTCGCGCCCTGCTGCCGCTGTTGTTGCTCGGTGCGACGCTGGGCTCGGCGCTTGATGCCATTCATACCCACTTCGGGGCCACGGCGTACCCGCATCCCGTGTTCTTTGGCATGGCCTGGTGGACGCCGTTGCTCTTTGGATCGGCCTTCGCCATCGGTGCCCTGCGACCGCTGCTTGACGTGTGGCTGGCCGAGCCTGGCGCGATGGCGCCGCGACCGCGGACGTGGCAGCTGGGCGTGACTTGGGCGGCCTTCATCTCGGCCTACTTCAGCAGCGTCCTTCCGCTGTCGTGGGAGCCGATCAGCGCGCTGCTTACGCTGTACTTCGTCATCGGCTGGCTGGCCTGCGGGCGCGATCGACCGAGCCTGGCGATTGCGCTCTTGGCGGCGCTGCTCGGTCCCGCGTTCGAGGGGCTGCTCGTCTCGCAGGGTGCCTTTGTGCACCTGACCGATACGCGATTTGGCCTGCCGGGTTGGCTGCCGTTTCTGTATCTCAACGCCGCGGTCGCCCTGACCACACTGGCCCGCTTCCTGAGCACGCCACCGGCCCCGCGATAAGCGCACCGCGGGCTTGCCACGGCCGGTCGCCGCACTGGAAAATGGCAGACCATGAGCGAAAAGAAATCGCTGCGCGTCCGCCTCGCCTCCCCCCAATCATCAGCCCCGCAAAGCGAGCCGGTTCGGGTCGCTATCTATCCCGGCTCTAGCCCGGAAGCCATCCAGCACGCCATCGCCACGGCGCTTGGTTTGCCGGCTGGCCAGGCTCTCCTGTGCCGCGACGCCGATGGGGATGTCGTGCCGCTCTCGGACAATTTGCCGACCGGCCTGCTGCTGACCGTACAGCCGGCCACCCCGACGGCGCCAAGCGCGCCCGCGTCGTCGTCCCCCAGCACGACGGTGCCCATTCCCGGTCCGAAGCCGCTGCCCATCGTGGGCAACCTGACCGACATGAAGCGGGGCGACCTCCTCGGCACTGCCGAGGCGCTGTTTGCCGGGTACGGCGACTTTGTGCGCATCAAGCTCTTGGCACTGTCGGCCTATCTCAACTGCAATGCCGATGTGGTCAGCGAGCTATTGGCGCGACCGACCGACTTCCAAAAACGGACGATCGGCGATCGCTCGCCGCTTTCGCACCTGCGCGAGTACAGCATCGCCGACGCCCTGTTTACCGCCGAAGACGACGAGGAGAGCTGGCACATCGCGCATCGCATCCTCTTGCCGACGATGGGCACCGGCGCGCTGAAGCAGTACTTCCCCAAGATGCTGGAGGTCACCGATCAGCTGCTGGCCCAGCTGTCGGCCTTGGGTCGCGGCGAAGCGTTCCTGGCGACGGATCTCATGACCCGCATGACGTTCGAGACCATCGCCTACACCGGCTTCAACACCCGCTTTAACTGCCTGCAGACGGCGGACAGCATCCCCTTTGTCGAGGCCATGGTCGAGGTCCTCAAGGACGCCATGCAGGCGCCGATGAGCCTGATTCCGCCGTCGCTGAATCCGGTCGCCAGCCATCGTCGCGAGCGCGCCAACGGCATCCTCAAAGAGACCGTCGATCGCATCATCCAGGATCGACGCGACGCACTGGAACGCGGCGATGCCGTGCCCAACGACATCCTGCAGACCATGCTGACCGCTCGCGATCGCACAAGCGGCAAGCGGCTCGACGATGCCAACATCCGCAACCAGCTCATCACGTTTCTCATCGCCGGGCACGAGACGACAAGCGGCCTGCTCTCGTACGCGCTGTACTACCTGAGCCAGAACTCGCAGGTCGAAGCGCGGCTGTGCGAGGAGATCGACCGTGTGCTCGGTCGCGACTTCAGCTACCGCCCCAGCTTCGCCGACATCGAGCGCCTAGACTACGTCGGCCGCGTGCTGAAAGAGACGCTGCGCCTGTGCCCCACCGCGCCCGGCTTCAACAAGACGGTGATGCGCGACACGGTGGTCATCGGCAAGTACGCGGTCAGCAAAGGCCATCGCATCGTCACTGTGCTCAGCGCGCTGCATCGCCACCCGCGCTACTGGGGCAGCGATGCCGAGCGCTTCGATCCCGACCGTTTCTTGCCCGAGGCCGTCGCCGCTCGCCACCCCGATGCCTATCACCCCTTCGGCATCGGCATGCGCAGCTGCATCGGCTTTCAGTTTGCGCTGATCGAAGCGCGCCTGGTGCTGGCGATGCTCTATCAGCGCTTCCAGCCCCGCACGCAGGACCCGCACTACACGCTGGCCCACGTGCAGACGCTGACCATCAAGCCCAAAGATCTGCACATGGTGCTTGTGCCGCGCGCCGAAGAAAAAGGCCGACTGCCGCAGCCCAGCCAGACTGCCGCAACCGTCGCTAGTCCCGCGCCCAATGCCGCGGCCGGACCCCCGCTTTATGTGCTGTACGGATCGAACATGGGCAGCTGCCAAGATCTGGCGCAGGGCATCGCGCGACAGGTCAGCGGCTTGGGCTTTGCGCCGGTGCTCGCCGAGCTCAACGCCTTTGCGCGCCCCGAGTCCCTCGCCAGCCTGCGCGGCGCGACCCTGGTCATCGTCACCAGCACCTACAACGGCAATCCGCCCGACAACGCCGACGCCTTCGCGCGCCTCTTGGCCGATCCCAGCCTCGACAAACAGCTGCTCTCCGGCCTGCGCTTCGCGGTGTTGGGGGGCGGCAACAAGCAGTGGCGAACCACCTTCCAGAAGTTCCCACGCTATCTCTTCAGCCGCCTGCAAGAGCTGGGCGCGCAGCCGTTCTTTGAGCTGGGCTCGTGTGATGCCGATGGCGACTTTGAAGCCGCCGCCGAGAGCTGGCAGCGCGCCCTGCTTGCCGCCATCAAAGCGCAGCTTCTGCCCGGTCAACCCAGCCCCGCGCCAAGTCCCAAAGCCAGCGAGAGCGAGCCGCTTTACCGCGTCGAGCTCGCCAATTTCGCCGGGGCGCAAGCCCGCGCCGTCCTGCCCAACAAATATCCGCTGCAAGACGAGGCCCGCCTGGGCGTCATCCTGCGCAATGACGAGCTGCAGTCGACGCACTCCGAGCGCTCGACCCGCCACATCGAGATCGAGCTGCCCGAGGGCATGAGCTACACCGCCGGCGATCACCTGGGCGTGTTTCCCGAAAATCCGCATGACATCGTCGCCGCCATCGCCGCGCGCTGCGGGGTCCGCAGCACCGATGTCGTGGTACTGCACGAGACCACGCCGCTCGTCACGGCCGGGGCGCTGTCCGGCACCGGCTCAGCGGCACTGCCGACGGGCGTACCGATCACCGTGCACGATCTGCTGACGCATCACATCGATCTCCTGGGTCCGCTGTCGCGTCGAGAGCTGCGGGCGCTGGCCAGCCACTGTCCCTGTCCGCCCGAGCAGCGAGCCCTCCTCGATCTCACCTCGGAAGCCGACTACCCGCGGCGCGTGCTGGCGGAAAAGCTCAGCCTGCCGGCCCTGCTATCGCGCTTCCCTTCGATCAGCTGTCCGCTCTCGCTCCTGCTGTCGCT
>DAORCZ010000857.1:0-3986 GCA_035345735.1 Pseudomonadota bacterium
TACGACGTCATCATCATCGGCTCAGGGATGGGCGGGCTGACCTGCGCCAGCCTGCTGGCTCAGCTTGCCGGGCTGCGCGTCCTTTTGCTGGAACAGCACTTCAAGCCGGGTGGCTACACCCATAGCTTCAAACGCAAAGGCGGCTACCACTGGGACGTCGGCATTCACTACGTCGGCGAGATGCAGGAGGGTCGGCCGGCGCGGCGGCTGATGGATCTGGTCACCGGCGGACCGGTGGAATGGCGACCGATGTCGGATCCCTTTGAAGTGTTCGACTTCCCTGGCCTGCGCTTCTCGGTGCGCGCCGGCATCGATCGCTATGTCGCCGATCTGATCGCCGTGTTTCCTCACGAGGAGGCCGCCATCCGGCGCTACTTCACCGAGCTTCCCACGATGTCGCGGGGGCCGGTTGGCGAGCGGATCTTGCGCGACGTGGGCTCGCCGACCCTGTCGCTGGTCGGGCGGTTGCTCGGACGAGAGCACGCGCGGCGGCCGGCCGGCCAGACCACGGCCGACTATCTGGCTGAGCTGTTCTCGGACCCGCGCCTGCGCGCTCTTTTGGCCTCGCAGTGGGGCGATCACGGGCTGCCGCCTTCGCAGAGTGCGCTCATGACTCACGCCATGGTCGCGTCGCATTATCTCGACGGTGGCTTCTACCCGGTGGGGGGCGCCGGCGGCATCGCCAAAGCCGCCCTGGCCATCGTGCGCGCCTATGGCGGGGCGCTGCGTCTGCGCTGTCGCGCCGAAGAGATCCTGGTCGAAAATGGGCGCGCGGTCGGCGTGCGGGTGCGCGAGGGAACGGGACGCGGCGAGGTCGAGCGCGTGCTGCGGGCGCCCCACATCGTGTCGAACGCCGGCGCCGAGATCACCTATCGCAAGCTCCTCGCCGGACGACCTGAGGCCGAGGCCGCGCGTCGCGAGCTAGATACGATTGCGCCCGGCCCCTCGCACGTGAACCTGTTTATCGGCTTCAAGGACGACCCGCGCAAGCTCGGCTTCCGCGGCGAGAATCACTGGCTGTTCGATCGCCTGGATCACGACGAGGTCTTCGCCCGACGCGATGAGCTTTTGGAGGGCCGACCACATTTCGCCTATGTCACCTTTCCCTCGCTCAAAGATCCGGCAGCGCGACGTCACACCGGCGAAATCGTCGCCTTCGCCAGCCACGAAGCCTTCCGCGCGTGGCGCGAGCAGCCGTGGATGGATCGCGGCGACGAGTACGAGGCGCTCAAGCGTCGCATCGCCGACTCGCTCATCGACTTCGTCGACCAGCGCTACCCCGGCTATCGCGACCTGATCGACTACGTCGAGGTCTCGACGCCGATCACCACCGAGCACCTGGCCGCCCACCCCTACGGCGTCATCTACGGCGTCGCCGGGCGTCCCGAGCGCAGCCGCCTGGAGTGCACCCGCGTACGCACGCCCATCGAAAACCTGTACCAGGCCAGCGCTGACTCCCTGGTGCACGGCATCCTGGGCGCCACGATCGGCGGCGCCGTTGCTGCCGGCGTGGTCTTAGGCGGTGGCGTTAAGGGGCTCGTGCGCATCCTCGCCGGCATCGGCCGCGGCCCCACCCCCAAAGCCAAGCTCGCCGCTGGCCCGGCGATGGCCGCGTAGGGCACCGGTCCGCCCAGCCTCGACTGCGGCCAAACACGCCGCTTGATGCCTCTCTGGATTGCCCGGCCGTATGCCCTTTGCTGCGCAGCGGCTCGGGTCTCCTGAGGGCGATCTCGCCGTTAAGCGTTCACATTCCGACCTATCTATCTCTAAAAAAGAGGATAGGAATCCGCCGACAGTACCCCAGCCACATCGGGATGCCTTTCGTAATAATTATGCGCGCAGTCCCAGCTTACAGTGACCGCGAGGCCAATTAGGTACAGATTACTCGCCTTTAATTCAGGGGCTTTGATGACGTACGAGCCAACCGTAGCGTTAATCTCGTCGACACGGGGTCTTTGAATACCGGGCTTAAAGTCGACCATCAGATCACGGGGACCACAACCCGAAAGACCCATAATCAAAGAAGCCATCCGCCAAATTCCGCCAATTCTTATCATAATTTTTGTTCCCCATATCTTGATTATTATCGATTTATGCACCAGCTAATCTAGATTATTATGCCATGCCCCCTTGGGTCGGTGACCGGCCCGACCGCCAAATCCGCTGCCGTGTCTTGCTCTGCCCCGGGTTCCCCTTTACCGTCGGAGCGGTGCCAGCGGTGTGGGCTGTGGAGTGTCGTCGCCCGGTCGATCGGGAAGGCTGCGCGGCTGGCGTCGGTCCCCAACCCTCTGCACTGGAGTCACCCCATGTCCGACACGCTGACGTTCTACACCCATCCCATGTCACGAGGCCGCATCGTCCGCTGGATGCTCGAAGAGGTTGGGCAGCCGTATGAGACGGTGCTCTTGGACTACGGGACGACGATGAAGGGGCCGGAGTATCTGGCGATAAACCCGATGGGCAAGGTGCCAGCGCTGCGCCACGGCGACGCGGTGGTGACCGAAGCGGCCGCCATCTGTGCCTATCTCGCCGACGCCTTCCCGCAGGCCGGTCTGGCCCCTCCGCCCGGCGACAAGGATCGCACAACCTACTATCGCTGGCTGTTCTTCGGTGCCGGCCCGGTCGAGAGCATGGTGAGCATCAAGTCGCTGGGCATCACGATTCCGCCCGAGAAGCGCCCGACGGTCGGCTTCGGATCGGAAGCTGACGTCATCAACGCGCTGGAGTACGCGCTGTCGCGCGGGCCGTATCTGGTGGGCGAGCGCTTCTCGGCCGCCGATGTCTACCTGGGATCGCAGATCGGCTGGGGCATGCAGTTCGGCAACATCGAAAAGCGCCCGACCTTCCAGGCCTACGCCGGACGCATCTTCGGTCGCCCGGCTGCGGTGCGGGCCCGCGAGATCGACGATGCGCTTTTGGCCAAGGCCAAGGGCTAACGCGCCTCGTTGACGGCGAAGCAACGTCGTCGTTACGCGCGGCCCGGCTCAGCCTTGCGGCCGTCGATTAGTGGCACCTGCACGCTGAACGTACTGCCCTGCCCTGGCTGGCTGTGCACGCTGATTCGCCCGCCGTGCGCCTCGACGATCTCTTTGGCGATCGACAGGCCCAGGCCGGCGCCGCCAGCCGGACTGCCGGGGACGCGAAAGAAGCGCAGGAAGATCTCGCGCTGATAGGCCAGCGGGATGCCTTCGCCGGTGTCACTGACTTCGAAGCGCGCCCCCTCGCCAGCCGACAGAGCGCGCACGGTGACGCGTCCTCCAACGGGAGTGTGGCGGATGGCGTTGCTCACCAGATTGCTGAACACCAGACCCAGCCGCTCGGGATCGGCGAGGATCTTCTGCGGTGACAGCGGCGAGTGCTCAGCGCACAGCAGCACGCCCTTTTCCTGCGCCTGCGCCTGCCTCTCGGCCACCACGCCCTCGATGAGGTTCTGCACCGACACCAGCACCTTGCGCATCTCGACCCGACCGGAGGCGATGCGTGCCAGATCGAGCAGATCCTCGACGATACCCTGCAGTCGCTCGCAGTCTTCCCGCGCGGCGTGCAAGAGCTCGATCTGCTTTTCCGTCACCGGCCCGGCGATGCCTTCCAAGCACAGGTGCACGGCCATGCGCAGTGAAGTCAGCGGCGTCCGAAACTCATGCGCCACGGTGGCCACGAGATCATTCTTCAGCTCATCGAAGCGACGCAGTCGCGTGATGTCCTGCAGGACGATCGTCGCGCCCTCGACCGCCCCAGCCGCGCCGTGCACAGGGCTCGCGCGCGGCAGCAGCCAACGCTCGGCTTCACCGCGCCCCACCTGAACGGCCTCGCTAAAGTCCTTCGGCGCGTAGGGGCCGCGGCCCGAGAGGATGTGGGCGCGCAGGCGCGACAGCACCTCGGCCACAGCGGGCTCGATGCCGAGGGGAAGCTCGCGGGCTTGCCGCTCCGGCGCGACCGGCCACAGCGCCTCGGCCTCGCGATTCAGGTTGGCGATGCGACCGCTG
>DAORCZ010000858.1:0-3986 GCA_035345735.1 Pseudomonadota bacterium
TCCCTACCGCAAGAGCCGCGCTAGTCCTGTGTCGGGCGCGCGCACGCCCAGCCCACCACCGCGTCCCGTCCCCGGCTGTGGTTTGCTATGCTGCGCCGCGGACTGCGCTGATGTTGTCGATTCCTTCTACGAGAGTTCTTCCCCCACGCTTGGCTGGTCGATGGGCCTGGCCGCTTTTCTGCCTGCTCGCCCTTTCCGGCCCGGTATCCCCGGCGGGGGCTGAGGTCGCGCCGATCACGGTCGTCGATCTGTCGGGCGAGGCCGATACCGCGGCTGGTCCGCCGATGTCGGCGTGGCTGTCTCGGCACAAGGGAACCTGGGACGTGAAGTTCGGCGGGCCGGCGTATTTCTTCATCCAAGGGGGCAGCCTGCACCTCGTGGCCAAGGCCGGGCCGATGGCGGGCTCGATCCTCATCTGGCGTCTGCTCAAGCGCGAGGACAAGGTGCTGTTGCGCATCACGCCCGACGGCTTTCGCGTAAACCCTCAGAGCCTGCATCACATCGAGGTGACGATGGCGCCGCTGCGCCTGCCCGGCAAGGGCGCTGATGTCACCGACTCGGATCGCAACGACGCCTGCTTCTATCTGCTGGTGTCCTTCGACGGACCGCGGCACAGCTATCAGGGCCAGAGCGTCGCCGACACCATCGCCTACGTCTGGGCCGATGGGGCATGGAAGGTCGCTGGTGAGGTCGGTCGCGAGCGCAAGTACGGCACGTTTATGCGCCACATCGCACTCGGCCGCGGCCCCGATCGACTGGGTGAGCTACGCACGCTGCGCCGCGATATCGCCGCCGACTTTCGCCTGGCCTATCCCGAGCGTGCCGCCGCCGAGGTCCCCGACGTCATCGAAGTCGGTCTGATGATCGACAGCAACACCGTCAAGAGCGAAGCGGAGTCCCTGCTGCGCTCGATTCGCTTTGTGCCGTAGCCCAAGCCAGGGATCCGGCAACGCCCCGCCGCGTTCTAGCGGGCCGGCAGCTTGACGAGCTCGATGCGACGGTTGCGGGCCCGTCCTTCAGCGGTGCGGTTATCCGCGAGTGGCTGGTTGTTGCGGTAGCCCCGCGCCACCAGGCGAGTCGGCGCAATCCCCTGGGTCACCAGCCAGTTCTCAAGCGTCCGGGCGCGCGCCTGAGTGGGATCGATGGCGTAGTGGTCGGCAAAGCTAGCGTCGCTGTGTACCTGAATCTCGATGTTCAGCTCGGGTGCATCCTGCAGCAGGCGCAGGATCTGTCGCAGGATGGACTGGCTTTCGTCCAGGCGGATCCGGGCCTTGTTGAGCTCGAAGGTCAGGCCGTAGATCACGGCGCGCCCCTGCTGGGCCAGCGCCTGGGCCAGCGCGGGGGCTTGGGCAGCGGCGGCAGGTTCGTACACGGCCATGTGCAGCGCGGCAGGCTCGGCGTGCAGCTTGAGCCACAGGTTGCGGCCATGGCCGGTGTACTTGGCGACCAGCACCTGCGGCGCCCCGGGCACCGGCTCAGTAGACCAGCCGGCCGCTCGCAGCGCGCGCTGGTAAGTAGCGAGAAGCCCGTTCCCACCCGGGCGGGTGCCCGGCGCCTTGCGGTATTCGAGGAGGATCCGGTTCGGCCCCAGCGTCAGCAAGTGGTTGGGCAGAGGCACGATCTCAAAGACATCGACCTGGGTCTGCAGGTGGCCGATCTGCCAGCCGGGCGGCGGGGGCAGATAGGGCAGAGGCTGTCCGGGCTGCAGCTCTTCGATCTGTTCAGAAGGGGCCGTCAGCGCAAGCACCGGGGCAGGCGGCAGCGGCGCAGCCGGGCAGGGCAGGGCAGGGCCCAACAAGCTGGCAAAGACCAGCCCCAAAACGACGCGGAAACGGGGGCGCGGCGACATCGGCGTGCGCTGATCTTCTGCCAACTCGACCGCCGACGGAAATATTGCGTTCAGCGGACGATCGGTAGCGGCGGAAAAAGGAATCGCAAGGCGTGGGGGAGGGGAAGGAATGTTGCGGCGAGAGCCAGCGCTGACTACTGCGCGAAGTGCTGGTTCGGATGCGGATCGTTGGCTTTGTCTTTCGCAGCTTTTTCCGCCAGCTCGTGATCGTGGCGATCGATGCGTCGCATCATCGACAGCACTCCAAGCTGCGTGTCCTTGTAGTTGCCATCCCAGTCACCATCGCCGACGTACTTGCCCTTCTTGTACTGGTCGGTGCCGGCGAAGACATAGGGCGAGGCCTGTGCGTGGTAGTTGTGATAGCCAAGGCCGTTATAGCGCTCGGCATAGCTCGTCAGCGCCGCTTCGTCCGTCGTGTGGGCGTCGATCTTGTAGGCCTTCTGCGTGGAGTTCTTCATGCCCAGCGCGTGCTCAGCAGCGGGTTCCCAGGTCTTGAAGATCGGAATGTCGGCCGGCTCGTGCACGGCCTTTTTGCCCAGCGGATCGCCTTGGTGCAGATAGGTGCCGAAGTCGCCCGTCGATTCGCGCCAGTGCAGCGCTGCGACCAGCTTGGGCGGGATGCCGGAGGTCTCGGAGACCTTCTCGTAGCGCGCCTTGTTCTTGTCCCAGTTCGCGAGGAACTGCTCCATGTCTTTTTCTTGCGCCGGAGTCAGGTTGTCGCCGGCGTTCTTGGCGCGCATGCGGTTGAACAGATACACGGCCGCCAGCTTGGGATCGTCGGGCATGTGATCGACGTTGTCGCTGGCCGCTGCCGCGCCGCCGACCTGCGCATCCGGCTTGGCCGAGCTCTTGTCGAGCGTCAGCAGGCTATCGAGGGTCTTGGGGCCGACGATGCCATCGGGGCCGAGGCCGCCGCCGGTCTGGATGGCCTTGATCACCGCTTCGGTGTCTTTGTCCATCACGCCGGTCTCTTTGATGTGCAGACCCAGCTGCTTGAGCTGCTGCTGTAGCACCACCACATCGGGCCCTTTGTCGTTGGGACGCAGGACGTGCTTGGCTTCCTTGAGCGCCTCAACCTGCTCAGTCACGTGCTGGCGGGCCTGCGCGTCGTCGGGGGCCGGCTGCGTGGTGGCGGGCTTGGCCAGCTCACCCAGGCCCGCTGCGGCGGCCCCGGCTTGTGCGTTCGCAGGGCTCGTCGAGGCTGCGCGATCGCTCGGCAGCACCGACAGTGGATGCGGCGGGGGCGCCGGCACCGCCTCTGGCTTGTGGGCTGGCAGCGGCGTCTGGAAGACCGAGGGATCGACTTCTATCCGGGGGGCAACCTGTTGCTGGGCCATGGCTTAGTTATCGACGGGGGTGGTTGGGTCGGTGTCTGGACCCGGGTAAATTTTGCTGCCGCCGCGCATGACGCACCGCGTAAACGGCTACAGCCCGACGCAACAGCAGCGCACTGCCTCGTCCCCCATGAACGGGTCGTTGCACTGGTAGCTACGCACGGGATTGCCCGAGCAGATGCTGTTCGAATAGGTGGCGCCGCCATAGCGGGTGCTGAGGTTCTGGATGTGACCGCAGCCGTTGTTCTGGCAGGCCAGGTTCTGCGATGCGCAGTACTCGGCGCAGTTCTGCGACTTTTCCAGCGGCGAACCCGTGACGCAGCTTGACCACGTCGGCTCACCCTTCTGTCGCGGCGGTCCAGCATTCGAGCCGCCAAACAGGCTACAGCCACCGACGACCCACAGAAGCGGCAAGCTCAGCGCCAGGCCCGCCAAGCGACGCGACGTGCGCGCGGGGCGGCGACTCAGGTGGAGCAAGCTCAGGGAGGGGACAAGGGAGAGAGAAAGGACTTTGCGCATAGTGGCATCGTACCGCGATCGTCGCGGCCAAGACCAGGGGCTGTCCGACGGGCGGAATCGCTAGGCGGGGCGCGGGTTTAGGTGGTGTTCGACGCGCTGACCGGGTTTGGTCAGCCTTCGTGGCACGTGTGGCCGACTGACGAATAGGCGGAGAGGAGCCGCTCATCCTTTAAGACCCCGAAGCTACACGAAATTTCGTCAATAAGGATTTGTTGGTCTAACCAGGGAAACGGAACCACATTGACGCCATTGGTCTCTTGCCCGCAGTGCCTCACCATTGTCGA
>DAORCZ010000859.1:0-3973 GCA_035345735.1 Pseudomonadota bacterium
TCGGCCAGATCGGCGAGCGCGGTATCCAGAATGCTGACCTGGGTCGCTGCTGACTCGATCGGCTTTTCGGGGCTCGGGGCCGATCCAAACAGCGTCGCCATGGCTTGCACTGGCGAGTCTTCCGGCGCAACCGTCACGCCAGGCGCGGGATACGAGATGTGCTTGTCTCCGCTCGCCCCGTTTTGCTTGGCCATGGCCCCGAGGTAGACATGCCGGAACAACGATGACGCCCCGGCCGTGCGGGCGAGGAAGCGATCGATTGATTCCCCCGCGCCACCGTCGGTCGCAGTCAGCAGCTTCTTCGCTCCCCCGGGATGGCTGCCGCTATCGGTCGGCCCCATGCTCAGGCCGTTTAGGAAGACACAGTCGTCGCGCAGCGGCGCGAGTGCTTGCAGCTGATCGTTCAGAGCAAAGCCGCGCTCCGGACCGCTTAGGTGCCACAGGCTTGGCTCACCACTGGCCGTCGGTCCAGCGACGCCGTCGGGAAAATAGAAGAACAACACACGACGAGCGACCGCCGGTGCCGCATGGACGGTTCGGAACCGCGATCGACCAAGCAGAGACGCCCCCGCGCCGGCCACTGCCGTACCGAGGAGTCCCGAGAGGAGCTGTCTGCGCGCAATCTTCATCGGAAGTGGCTCGCTTTTTGCCTTAGCGTCGAAAGAGGAATTCTGGCTGCTGGCTGAGCGCTATCCACAGATCGCGGATGCGATAGCCTGAGGCCTGAAACTGGGTGCGCAGCCGCTCCATCTGGCAGAGATCCGCTGCCACGTCTTCGCGCTCGCCCCGACTGAAGCGCAGCGTCTGCCGAACGAAACAGCTACGCAGCCGATCCGCAGTCGAGAGTCGCCCCGCCAGCTCGCTCAGTCCGCGATACGGGCCCGCCTGACCGCTACCCAGGCCTGACAGGTCGTTCATGTCACCACTGTCATCGATGGGTACTCCACGTTCGCTGTCCCGGGCCCGGCCGATGGCGTCGAAGCGCTCGAAGCCAAAGCCCACGCCGTCGATGAACTGGTGGCAGCTCTTGCAGAAGGGGTTCTGCGTGTGCTGACGGAAGCGCTCGCGCGTCGTCGCTGCAGAGTCGACCGCGGGAACCCCGCCCGCGTTGGGCGGAGGCGTCGGGAGTTCTTGGCAAAGCAGTGTCCGTCGCACCAGCAACCCCCGCCGAATCGGCGAGGTCTGATCCGAATGGGCATAGCTCGCTAGCACACTGCCGTGCCCCAGCAAGCCGCGCCGTGTCCCTCCCGCCGATCCGAACTGCCGTCGCTGCAGCGCCGTTCCAGACACTGCGTCGAGCCCATACAAGCGGGCCAACCCTTCGTTCACGAAGCTGTAGTCGGCGGTGAAGAGCTCACCCAGCTCGCCGCTGGCATCGAAGACGACGTGTGAAAATAGGCTCCGCGTCTCGGTCAAGAGGCTCTGCCGCAGATCGCCGTTCCAGGCGGGAAACAGGTCGCCGCGCTTGTCCAAGTTCGCCACCCGCTCGACCCCCAGCCACTGCAGCGCGAAGTCGCCGAGCTGAGCCCGGGCGCGGGGGTCAGCCAACATCCGGCGGGCCTGTCGCTCAATTGCACCCGCGTCAAGCAGCTCCCCCCGCTCGGCTGCCGAAAGCAGCGCATCGTCAGGCATCGTGCCCCAGTACAAATAAGACAGAGCACTCGCTACCTCGTAGGGGCCCAGGCGGAAGCGACCGTCGGGCTGCGGCTCGCCCAGCTCACTTCGATACAGGAAATGCGGCGACTGCAGCAGCGCTGCGATGCACCACGCGATTCCCGCCTCAAAGCTCGGTGCGCCGGCTGCCAGCATCTCGTAGCGTGCCTGCTCCGCTGGCTGCAGCGGGCGACGGAAGGCTCGCCGCCCGAAGGTTCGCAGGAACTGGCTGGTGCACGCGCCGCGAGTGCCGCCACTGCCATCACAGGGCAGAACGCTGGGCAGATCTTGCGTCACGGCTGCAAGCACGGTCAGAGCCGCGCGGCGATAGGCCTCGGCATGCACCGGGGTCACCAAGCGCGCATCGACATGATCGTCGAACGGGAAGCCATCTGGCCGCGCATCGGGCGGCAGGCCGCTCGCGACATCCTCCAAAGGTGGCGGTGGAGCCTTGGGCCGGCAGGTGACGCTGAGTAGCGAGTTCTTGCCTCCAAACCCGTCCGGTACCGAGCTGGGATTTTCGGGATCCGCGATCCAGTCTTTTTCGTCGAGGACCAGCTTGTATTGATAGCTTCCGACCGCCAGGTTGCGCCGCAGCCGGAACACGCCGGTCGCGGCGTCAAAGGAGAGCGGCCAGCCGCCGGCGGCCAGAGTCCCCGGCCAGCCATTCATCGTCCCGGCAAGATGCACGGTCTTAGGTGGGAGGCCCGACGGACGATAGCGAAACTCACTCGACGGACAGCTGCTGTCGTCCCAGCCGAACAGCGTGTCGATAGTGCGGCGGTACTCGCGCTGGGTCAGCAGGCGAAGGCGACGGACGCCAGCCCCCGCGGCGTCGCACTGCGGCTGCGTCGCCGGAAAGCCGGCCAGGATGTAGCGCGCAATGCTCTGCGCGCAGCTGCCGCGGCATTGCTCTGGGCGGCCTTGCGGCATGCGCTCGTCGATGATGGACGAAAGCGCAGCCTCGCCGCGATCGAAGCCCACAAGCTTTGGCGCCGATCCCCCTTGGCCGCGATCGCCATGACAGACCGCGCAGAGCTCATCGTAGAGCGCCGCGCCCGCCGAGAGCACAGTGGCCTCACTGCGCGGGCCGTCGGTCGCCGGCGGCACCGCATCAGGATCGGCACAGCCCAGTGCCGCGAGCAGGAAGCACAGGCTGATACCGCAAACTCCTTGTCGAACCGCTTGCGTCGACACGCTCATGGCTGCGCATCGAATCACAGCCGCTCTCGACGGGCAAGCCGCGGCGCTGGCCAAAAGCGAGCTCAAGCGCAGCCGGCCCGATACCAGCGACCTGCGGCATCCACGTGGGCGCCGCCCCAGACCCCGCGTAAGCCCACGCCGAACCGAGCGCTCTGCGACTAGCGGCACCCAACTGCACATATTCCAGTTGTTCTTCAGTCGGGACCGGGATAGCATCTGCGGACGGCCGTGCCGTATGCCGGTCACCGCGGTGGTCTAACCCTTGGATTTCGTTAGCAACCCGGTCCATCCCATCGTCGATCGCTGACAGTTGACAGGAGAGCCGCTACATGGAGGAGAGCCGATTCTTCGAGCTAGACGCCAAGCTGGAGAGCCTGCGGGGGCGTCGGCAAGCTGAGGATTCTCGCATTCTCGAAGCGTTCCAAGAAAAGATCGATATTGGGTGGATTTATCACGACAACGCGCTCGAAGGCGTCGTGCTCTCCTACGGTGAGATTCGCGACGCGCTGGATCGCAAGATCATCTCTGACGTCAGCCTGGTGAACCTGTACGAAGAGATTCGCAATCACAAGGCAGCGATCGACTTCGTACGGGAAGAGGCGGCCAAGCAGGCGCCGGCCCGCAAGAAGACGGGGCTCGTGACGCTTGAGCTCATCAAGCAGATGCACGAGATCCTGACTCCCGAGGACAAGTCCAAGGGGAATCCGTACCGCAAGGACAACCCGCTGCACCGCGCCTACTACCACGAGATCGCGACGCCGGACAAAATCCCCCTGCGCATGCGCAAGCTCTGCGAGTGGCTCGACGAAGAAGAGGTCGAGCAGCTCCATCCGCTGGCGCGTGCCGCCGGTGCTCACTACCGCCTGATGTCCATCTATCCGTGGACGAAGAACAGCGGCAAGGTCGGGCGGCTGCTCATGAACCTACTCCTGGTCCGTGACGGCTATCCGCCGGCCATCGTCCACAGCATCGAGCGTCAGCGGTACTACGACGCGCTGCGGGCTGAAAACGGCCAGATTGCGCAGCTCCTCTTGGAGTCGCTGAACACCTACGTCGGGACCGCCAATCGCTTCTTCGATGAGCTCGCCGAAGTCCGCCGCCCCGGCGGCAAAGCCGC
>DAORCZ010000860.1:0-3972 GCA_035345735.1 Pseudomonadota bacterium
TTCTAAGAAGATGCCGCGACGTATCGTCGGGAACGGGGCAAGAGGTCGGTGCTAGAAAAGGCGCAGCGTCAGCCCGGTCTGCAGGGCAATGGCGTCCGCCCGCGGCAGGTGGTCGTAGCCGAAGGCGAAGGTGACGGCGGCGCGGCCCATCCACAGATCAATGCCCAGGCGGGGACCCAGATAAAGGCCCAGCCCAAGCTGTTCCTGACAAGGATCGCCGCTGGCGACGCCGTCCTGGGCGGCGAGACCGGTGCGCAGGGCCATCCACGGTGACCACCACGATCCATCGCGGCTGTTGTTGAAGTCCAGGCGCACCGTGCCAAAGGCGGTCGCGGCATGGGCCCGGGCCGCGGGCGCATCGCTGCAGGTGGTGAGCGAAAACGGCGCCAGATAACCCGCCCCGCCGATGCCCAGCGACAGCATTCCCGAGACGCGCAGCGCAAGCTCGGCTTCGCCCGGGACGTAGGCCGCGATGTGGTGCGAGCCGTCGTAGAGCTGGGGCCAGGTTACCGCCGCTCCCGAGAGGATCTGCAGACGACCGGCAAAGCGACTCGGAGCAGGCGCGGGGGGCGGACCGGCCAGCGCGGGCGCGGCCCAGCCCACGGCGCACAGCGAGGCGATGCCGCAAAGGTGGCTAGTGACGCGCGTCATCGCCCTCGGGCCGGAAGCGTGGACGGTCACCCCCGCGGCGATCGGGGGAGTCCCCAAAGCGCGGACGCGGCGGCCGGCGATCATCGCTGAACGACCGTGCATCGGCGCGATCGCCTGCGCCCCATCCCGAACGCGGCGGACCGGAACGCTGCGGCCTGCGATCTTCGCCAAAGCTGCGCGAATCTGGGCGAGGCGCATCGCCGCCCTCTCGACGCGGTGGCCCCGAACGCGGCGGCCCCGAACGCGGCGGCCTGCGATCCTCGCCGAAACTGCGCGAATCTGAGCGAGGTGCATCGCTCCACTCGCGACGCGGTGGGCCCGAGCGTGGAGGCCTGCGGTCGTCGTTAAACGGACGGGATTCGGGGCGGGCTGCGGCTCCCCATTCGGCCCGCGGCGGACCGGAGCGTGGCGGCCTGCGATCCTCGCCAAAGCTGCGCGAATCTGGGCGAGCGGCATCCCCCCATTCACGACGCGGGGGCCGGCGATCCTCGCCAAAGCCGCGCGAATCAGAGCGAGGCGCATCTACGCCCTCACGACGCGGCGGACCCGAGCGGGGCGGCCTGCGGTCGTCGCCAAATGGGCGGGATTCAGTGCGTGCTGCGGCTCCCCATTCGGCTCGCGGCGGACCCGAACGAGGGGGCCTGCGATCCTCGCCGAAGCTGCGCGAATCTGGACGAGCGGCATCGCCCCATTCACGACGCGGCGGACCCGAGCGGGGCGGCCTGCGGTCGTCGCTAAACGGGCGGGATTCGGGGCGTGCTGCAGCTCCCCATTCGGCGCGCGGCGGGCCTGAGCGGGGCGGCCGGCGGTCATCGCCAAAGCTGCGCGAGTCTGGGCGAGCGGAATCACCCCACTCGCGACGCGGTGGACCTGAGCGCGACGGTCGGCGATCATCGCCGAAGTCACGGCGCGGCGGGCGAGCACCAGCGCCCCCACGAGCATCGAAGTCACGGCTATCGCGACGCAGCGGGCGACGCTCACGGGGGGGCTGCTGCACCGCGTCGGCGGGCGGCGGCGCCAAGCCCACCTGGGCGCGCAGCGCATTGATCTCGCGCGGAGTCAGCGGACGCGCCGCACCCGTCTCCAGATCGCCCAGCTCTAGATCCGCATAGGCCACGCGCATGAGCTTCAGCAGCGAGCTGCCGATCGCCTCCGACATGCGGTGAATCTGGCGGTTCTTGCCCTCGTGCAGCTCGAATTCCAGCCAAGTGTGACGGCCGGTGTACTTGATCAGGCGGACCTCGCAGGGCGCGCTGTGTTCGCGCACCTGCTTGGCTGGCTTGCCGCGGCCGGTGGCGCGTCGTACCTCGTCTTCGACCGGCTTGCCCTCGGCGTCGAGGACGCGGGCGGGAGGCAGCTCAACCCCGCGCTGCAGGCGCAGGATCTGCTCGCGGCTGACCTCGCCGCGCAGCTTGGCGTGATAGAACTTGGCGACGCCGCGGCTGGGATGCATCAGCGCATGGGCCAGCTCGCCATCGTTGGTCAGAAGCAGCGCGCCCTCGGTGTTGTAGTCTAGGCGCCCGACGGCAAACAGGCGCAGGCCAGCGCTCTGCTGAGGGCGCGCCTTGGCCGGGTCCAGCACCTGTCCGGGCGGCGGTGCGACGCGGCAGGTGATGCCTTGCTCGTTGAGCAGATCGAACACCGTCGCGCGCCCCTCGGGGTCAGAGGCGGTGGTGACATAGCCCTTGGGCTTGTTCAGCAGGTAATAGGCCAGCGGCTCGCGCGAGACCTCGCGGCCGTCGACGGTGATGCGATCGGTGGCGGGATCGACGCGGGTGCCCAGCTCACTGACCACGCGGCCGTTCACCGCGACGCGGCCGGCCTGCATCATGGCCTCGGCTGCGCGGCGTGAGGCCACTCCACCTTTGGCCAGCACTAGTTGCAAACGAATTCCTGTCATTCCTCGGGGCTCCCTGGCTGGTCGGACCCAGCCTCGTCCGCCGCGACGCTCTCGCCGTCGGCTGCTTCTTCGTCTTCTTCGTCTTCTTCAGATTCATCCGCCGGGCCAGAGGCAGCCTCGGCGGTTTCAGCCTGGGCGGCTTCTTCGGCCATGCCCAGAAGGACTTCAATCGATGGCGTCTCGACCTTCACCGACGCAATCAGCTCGTCGATCACCGATAGCTGCTCGGCATCATCGGCAAGCTGTTGATCGAGGATCTCGACCCGGCTGATCGGTGCGGTCAGCGAGGCGGGCGATGGCGGGGCCGGCGGGGCCGGTGGGCCAGCGCTTGGTGGGGTCGGCGCCGTCGGTGGCGGGGCAGGGCTGCCGGCGGCATCGGGGGGCTCCCCGGTTCCGGTTTGAGGCAGCGTGATCTGCTGCGGTCCCTCGCCGCCCCCCGTCGCGGGCTGACCCGATGCGGCTGCGGCGACCCAGCCTTCCAGCCCACCTTCGGGATGCGCGGCGCGCACCCGCGCCTTGTTCTCGTCGTTGAGCTCGTAGTACTCGCGCAGCGTCGGCAGATCCTTGAGATCGCGCAGGTTGAAGAACTCCAAAAACTCGCGCGTGGTGCCGTACAGCAGCGGTCGACCGGGCTCTTCTTTTTTGCCGAGGATGCGCACCAGCCGTCGCTCGAGCAGCGTCTTGAGCGCGCCCCCCGAATCGACACCGCGGACGTCGTCGATCTCGGGGCGCGTGATCGGCTGGCGATAGGCGATGATGGTCATCGTCTCTAGCTGCGCGCGCGACAGCCGCTGTGGCTTCTGCTGCAGCTGACGCTGCACCCACGAGGCATTCTGTGGCGCGGTGCGATACTGCCAGCCACCTGCGACCTGATGAAGCTCGATGCCGCGTCCTTGGGCCTGCAGCTCGGCAGCGATCCCGACGAGCGCTTCTTGCACCTGCGCCGCCTGGTACAGCGGCGGTCCGGCGCGACCGCTGGGCTCGTGCGCTTGCTCTTCGAGGATCTCGACCAGGCGCTGTAGCTGCAGCGGCTTGTCGGCGACAAACAGCAGGCTCTCTAGCACTGAACGCAGGCGGGGCAGGGGCAGCGTCTGGCTGGACTCGTCCGCGCCGACATCGCCCTCTGGCTCGCTGGGATAGTGGGCCGGGACGGAATGCTCGGCGACCGCCTCGTCAAACAGCCCGGGCGTCGTCGCCCCATCGTCGCCAGGATCCGCGTGGTCGGCAAAGCTGGCTTCGGAATCCGCCTCAGGATCGGAATCGGGAGGATAGATACTCATGCTGCAGCCTCAGGAGGAGGCGATCCCGCGTCGCTGGGAGCTGTGCCCTGCGGATCGACGCCGGGGCGGCAGACGTAGATCGTGCCGCGCTCCTCCGCTTGATAGACAGCAACGAGCCGCAGGCGGGCCATCTCCAGCACC
>DAORCZ010000861.1:0-3954 GCA_035345735.1 Pseudomonadota bacterium
CTGGTTTCTGCTCAACAGATGCGTTCGCTCGATGCCCACACCATCGAGCGCTTGGCTGTGCCCGGGCCCGTCCTGATGGAGAACGCAGCGCGTGGAGTCGTGCAGGTGCTGTGGCGCCTGCACTCGCGCGGCCTATTCGATCTATACCGTTCACGGGTGCACGTCCTGGCTGGGCCGGGAAACAACGGCGGCGATGGCATCGTGATCGCACGCTACTTGCACGGGCGTGGCATCGCGACGCGACTGCACCTGTGCACTGAACGATCGCGGCTGCGCGGAGAGGCGCTGCTTCACTTCCGCGCAGCACAGGAGGGTGGCGTTCCCCTGCAGGACTGCGCCGATGAAGAGTCGCTGACTCAGCTGGGCGCCGCCCTGCAACAGCTGGGGCCGGACGCGCTGATTATCGACGCGCTGTTTGGCACGGGTCTGAGCAAGTCGCTCCGCGGCCCGATGGCCAAGCTGGTGCACGCGGTCAACCAGAGCTGCGCTCGACGGCTCGCGGTCGATCTGCCGTCGGGACTGGATGCGGACCGCGGGTTGCCTGCCGATCACGAAGCCGAAGCCCACGTTGCCATCGTCCGGGCGGACTACACCGTGACGTTTGGCTTTCCCAAGCTCGGCCTTGTTTCGTCCCCTGGCTTTACCTGGGCCGGCGAAGTGTTTGTCGTCGATATCGGCATTCCAGAAGCGCTGGTCACCGCGCACGAGGTCCGCGCCCGCCTGCTGGATGCCCGCTGCCTGCTGCGCCTGTCCCAGCCCCGTCATGCGCTGGGACATAAAGGCACACATGGTCATCTGTTGATTGTGGCGGGTTCGCTGGGCAAGCTGGGCGCCGCCATCTTGGCTACCCGCGCAGCCCTGCGATCCGGCGTCGGGCTGTGCACGCTGGCTTCCCCCAGCGAGGCCGTGGCACAAGGCCTGGGTGCGGCGGTCCTGGAGGCGATGTCGCTGCCCTACTCGCTTCCACAAGAAGCGCTACCGACGGCGCTGGACGAGCTTCGGGCCACCTGGCTGCGAGCCGCACACGACAAAGACGCAATCGCCATCGGTCCCGGCCTGCCCGTCAACCCGCTTGCCGGTGCGGCCCTGCTCTCGCTCATCGAAAATGGCGACAGCAAGATGGTGCTCGATGCCGATGCGCTGAACCAGCTCGTCGGCCTGGACGGACAGCTGCTGCGCGCTACGGCGCGCGGTCGTGAGCTCGTGTTGACGCCGCATCCGGGCGAGGCCGCGCGGCTTTTGGGCTGCACCGTGCGCCAAGTACAAGAGGATCGCATCGGCGCCGCCCGAAGGCTCTGTCAGCGGACCGGCGCCGTGGTGCTGCTCAAAGGGGCACGCACGCTGGTGGTCGCCCCGGCTGCCGACGCCAGTCAGAGCGCGGGCCCACTCTCGGTCTGTCCGACCGGAAGCGCTGCGATGGGGACGGGGGGCATGGGCGATGTGCTGACAGGGATCTTGGGGGCACTGCTCGCTTCGGGCTGGCCAGCGTACGATGCAGCCTGCGCGGCGGCCTACTGGCACGGTCTGGCAGCTGATGGGCTCTCCGCCGCACGTTCGAGCAACAGCTTGCTCTGCGCCAGCGACGTCATTGATGCGCTAGAGACCGCGCGAAAGCAGGCTGAGCGCTCCTGGCTCGTCGACCCAAACGCTGACTGGCCCTTGCATCGCATCTAACGACAGCACCGCTCAAGCCTCGCCGCCGCGCCTCACGCAGCCCTGAGTGCAGGCTGTTTGGGGCGGTCGTTCCCAGACTGGGAGTGCGGCTCCCAGCCTCCCAAGGGACGCGCGACTGTTTGGCGCCCCCGCCGGATCGTGCCGCAGCACATCGCCGACGTCGCTGTTGGCCCATCTTGCCGCAGAGTCCGGGCTCCGAGCCTCCCCCTGGCATTGTGCATGCATTGGGAAATCTGCAGCCCGATGTCGATCGCTGATGGGGCGTGGTTTCTGCCCCTGGCTCGACACTCCATCTAGCCATCACACCGCCCGCGATCGCGGCGGCCCTAGCAACACGGAGGACACCATGCGCAAGGTATTCATGTTTCCCCTGGCTCTACTCACTGCTTGCGGCGGCGCTCAGCTTGTTTCCGTCGAGGAGACGGTGGACGATGGCGAGACCTTGAACGCTGCGGCGGTGGCCTATCTGCAGGACGCCGCGCCGCGCTTAGGCATGGGTCGTGGTGACTCGGTGCGCCAGCGCCTGCACTTCCGCGACGAGCTAGGCCAGCAGCACACCCGCTTTGACCGCTTCTACCAGGGGCTGCCGGTGCGGGGTGCAGACCTCATCGTGCACCAGGGCGAGGTGCTGGAAGAAGACATCACCACGCCCTCTACGACCCCGATTGCCATCGCCACCAAACCCACCCTTTCGCCGAGCGAGGCCGCCAGCCTGGGGGATGCCAGTTTCGTCGGCGAGCGGACTGCGCTTGTGGCTCCTCGAAAGCCCGCCTTGGTGTTGTATGCGTTTGATGGACCGGATCACCTGGCTCTGGCCTATGAAGTGATCACCGAAGGCCAGAGCCCCGACGGTACGCCGAGCGTGCTGCACAGCTTCATCGATGCCCACAGCGGCCAGCGCCTCTCGAGTTACGACGAGATCGAGACGGTCGCTGGCAGCGGCAAGGGCTACTACAACGGCACCGTCACCTTGGAAGTGACCAAGAACGGAACCAAGTATGAGCTCCGCGATGGCCTGCACGGCGGCCACACCACCAACGATGCGGCAGGCGTCCTGCTTACGTCGGGCAGCAACACCTTCGGCAACGGCACCAGCAGCGATCGTCTGACCGCCGCCGCTGATGCCCACTACGGCGCCGCCGTGACCTGGGACTACTACAAGACCACGCACAATCGAAACGGCATCGCCAACGACGGCAAAGGCGCCACGTCACGCGTGCACTACGGCAGCAACTACAACAACGCATTCTGGTCGGACGGCTGCTTCTGCATGACCTACGGCGATGGCGATGGCAAGGTGCTCAAGCCGCTGGTGGCCATCGACGTCGCAGGTCACGAGATGTCGCACGGCGTGACCTCGCGCACCGCCAAGCTCGTCTACTCGGGCGAATCGGGCGGCCTTAACGAAGCGACCAGCGACATCTTCGGTACCGCGGTCGAGTTCTTCGCCAAGAACGCCAGCGACGTCGGCGACTACCTCATCGGTGAAAAGATCGCCGGACCCAGCCTGGGCAAGACCTTCCTGCGCAGCATGATCTCGCCGAAGGACGACGGACGCTCCATCGATCACTACTCGCTCTACAAAGCTGGGATCGACGTCCACTTCTCAAGCGGCATCGCTAACAACTTCTTCTACCTGCTCTCCGAGGGCGGCACGAACAAGACCAGCAGCAAGCGGGCTTCGGGCATTGGCCGCGCCAAGGCGGAGAAGATCTGGTATCGCGCCCTGAGCACCTACTTCACCTCGGGCACGACGTTCAAGCAGGCTCGCGAGGCCACGCTGAAGGCAGCCCGCGATCTGTATGGCGCCGGTCGCGCCGAAGAGACTGCCGTGACGCAGGCCTGGACCGCGGTAGGCGTGAACTAGGCCTACTTGGCCTCGATTGACCCGCCGTCGGGGGGCACGGCGGGGCTCGGCTTCTCACCGCTCGGCTTTTCACCGCCTGCCTTGCCCGGATCGAGCTTGGGGGCCGTCGTCTGACTGATGCCCGTGAAGCTCTTAGGCACTGGCAGCGCTCGTGAGCCTGGGTCGTAGCCAGTTAGCTCGAACTGCCCGCTGCCCAGATCGGTCTGGGCCACGACCAAAAGGGGCAGCCGGCGCGCGTCATCGGACAGCCACATCGTTGCAGTGCGCACGGTGCGTCCAATCTTGCGGCCGTTCTGGTCGACCCGTTCGCCCTTGCACTGCAGCTTGATCGCGGGATTGGTACCGAAGGCCGTCGTCAGCTCTTCTCTGCCCTGCACATCGATCGAGCCCTGATACAGCGCCGTGCCGTCGAG
>DAORCZ010000862.1:0-3953 GCA_035345735.1 Pseudomonadota bacterium
GCGGTGGAGCCAGGGGGTGTGGCGGGCGATGAAGGTGGGGTCGTAGGCGCCGAAGTCGCCGGGGCGTACGGGGGGGCTGGCGGGGCTGGGTGCCGCGGGGGGCGGCGGCGCGGCGGGGGCTGACACGGTGAGTTACTGCGGTAGGTGGCGGTTCTGCACGATGTCGACCAGGCGCACGGCGCCGCGCATCGGATCGGCGAGGAACAGGCCGAGACCCTGGGTGATGGCCTGCATGTCGGCTTCGTTGAGGTCACTGCCGTAGACGCCGGTCTCGCCGGCGCGGGCGCGGTGGATTTCGTTGAGGATCTCGCCCAGGCGATAGGCGGGATACAGGCCGTTGATGTCGGCGCGTAAGAGGTTCTTGCCAAGCTGCAGCAGCACCTGGTTGGGATCGCTGGGCAGGCTGCGCAGAGTGACCCAGCCGGCTCCTTCGATGGCGCCATTCTGGGGATCAAAAAGCGGCGCCAGCTTGCGCACGATGGGCACCAGATCGGCGTCGTCGAGCATCAGCTGCAGCAGATCTGCCGACAGCGAAAGCAGCCCGCGGAAGCGCGGGGCATCGGCGGCGCCCGGTCCCGGATCGGCGGTATAGGCCGACAGGATCTGGAACAGCGCCTGGCGGGCCGGCGGGCTGGCGGTGTTCATCGACTCGACGAGGTCTAGGCTTGCGGCACCAATCGGGCCGGTCAGCATGTCGGTGGTGTCTCGCAGGAAATCCTTCTGCACCCACGACTGCAGATCACCCTTGGCGCTGTGGGCCAGCACGCGCTGTCGCAGCAGATCGACGCCGGCCAGCTGCAGTGAACGAATGCGCGGATTCTGGAACTTGTAGCTCCCCGCCCCGACGCTGCGTGACTGGAGGTAGAGATCGCCGAGGTTGCTCATCGCGCCCTTCCAGCCGGCCTCGACCGTTGGCGCAGCGTGCAGGCGAGCGCGCTTGTTGCGGAAGGCTTCGGCCAAAAGATCGTAAGGCGTGACCTTGCCCTGCCCAGCACCGGTGAGGACATCCAAAATCACCGTATCGCCGGTCGGCTTAAACGTCGGCTGACCATCGTTGCGCACGGCAGCGGTGCGACCGTCGCGATAGCTCAAAGAGCCGCCCAGGCGCGCGACCTCGGGATCGAACAGCCACTGTCCGAGCTTGGTGATGACGTTGATCGCCTGCTGATTGGTTCCGTCATCGGTGCGCGTATTGAGCAGGGCCGGCGACAAGGCCAGCGATGACGGCAGCAGATCGCCCGAGCCCAGCAGGTTCGCGATCAGCGGCTCGTAGCGGGACAGCCCGTCCTTCTTCGACTGCGCCTCGTAGTCAAAGCCGTGGAAGCGCGACTGCAGGGTCGGCCAGTGACGATGCAGGACGGACAAGAGGTCGATGAGGATCTTGGCCGCGTTCTGCGTCTTGGTGCAGGTGCCGCTGCTCGATCGCTGAATGCATTCGTTGTACTTGCCAAACGCGTTCACCAGCGGTCGCAGCGCATCGTAGAAGGTGCGGCCACTTGGAGCCTTGACGGCTTCCAGCGCGAACAGCGCACCGTTGTGGTGCGCCTGCCACGAGTGGTTCTGGTTGCAGCACAGCGTGCCCTGGCGCCGCGGCTCGCAGCTACCGAAGTCCATCGCATCTTTTTGGAAGGCGCTGCGCAGCGCGTTGTCTTGGAACAGCAGGCGAGCCGCTGCTTCCGGCTTGGGATAGACGACGAGCTTGAAGAACGGGAAGCTGCTGGTCGGACGCGCCGTGCAGCTAAAGCCGGGCAGACCGATCAGCGACCCGAACAGCGCGCAGGTCAGGCCGTTGCGCAACAGATCGTTTTTGATCGCGTTGATGAAGTCGGCCTCGGGGATGTTGTCTTTGACCGACGAGTCGGCGATCGAGATCAGATAGAACAGCGCCAGGTCATCGATCTGCATCAGCTCGCACGGCACGTAGGTCCCGGGCAGCGGGATCGGCGAGGTGATCTTGGCACCATCTTTGTTACAGAACTTGGCGTTGTTGGCGTCGTGCACCAAGTGCAGCACGCGCTGCATGATCGAGCGGTTGTTGGCGCTGTTGCTGCTGTTCTGATCGACATCGCTATCCGGCAGGCTGCGATTGACCGCCTTGCCCAAGCTGCCGCTGACCGCCCCGGGCAGCGTCGAATCCAGGACCGACTGGCTCATCGTAAAGTAGTCGGCATCGTTCATCAGGGTCGCGGTCAGCGGCCCCAGATCGGCGACCGCGGGATCGCTCATCGCCGCCACCACATCGGCCATCAGTGCGGGCTGTCGCATGAGGCGCACCAAGATCGGCGCCAGGTCGTCGTACAGGGTCGAGTCTTCCGCCACCGTCGCGCTGTCGTAGGCTGGCTTTTTGGCCTCGTCGAAGGCCTTGGCGACAGCGCTGAGGTTGCGAGCGAGCGGCGACTCTTGATCGCGCAGCAAGAGGTACACCGTCCGCAGCAGGTGCGAGGCATCGGTGCCGGTGTTGGAAAAACCCAAAATTTGCACGAACGCGTGGATTAAATCGACAAGTGGCGCGTCCTTGCTGCTGCTGGTGTCAAAGCCGGTGTAGGCCAGCGCTCCGCCGTTTTCAGCCCCGTAGTCGCGCGTCGCGGGAACGCGATTACCCAGGAGCTGCCGCAGGCCGGAAGCCAGCCGCAGCGGGATGTCTTTGCTCGGATCGAGTAGCCCCGGCGTCTCGCGCAAGAGCGCCGCCAGGATGGTGTCATCCAGGTTCTGATAACGGTAAAGCGGCGTCGTGCCGGTCAGCAGTGCCCGGCCATCGGCATCACGGGCGGCGGCGTTGTCGCGCTTGCTCTTGTCGAGCAGCGGGAAGGGCGAGACATCGGGCAGCGGGCTGCCGGTTGTCGATAGGAAGTGACCGCTGGCATCAACATCGGCCCGACCGTCGCGGTCGCTGTCGCGATACAGCGCGGGCAGCGTGCCGCCGGGTCCGCTCTTGTTGATGTCGGGCAGGCCGCGAGCATCGCGCAGCACGCCGTAGATGTTCTGCCCGGCCGGCAGCGTGCGCAGCTCAGCGTATTCCGACAGCAGGAAGTTCAGCCCCAGGCGCAGCGTGCGATCGCTGGCGTGCACATCCGGTACTGCGGTCGTCGCGGCCATCTCGCGGAACAGCGCGGGATAGAGCTGCCGTCGCGGCACCGCGCTGGCATCAAGCGCTGCAGTCGCATCGGGATAGAGCAGCGGCAGCATCTGGTTGAGCGAGGTGTAAAGATCCTTCACATCGAGCAGGCCGCGCGCCGCCGCGCCCTCAGTGCCCGGAGGACGATAGCCGACGCGATAGCTCAGCCGGCCCAGCGCCCCGACGGCCGCCGGATCGGCCGACAGGCCCAAGAGCACCGTGCCCGAGCCCAGCGCCGCCTGCCGTGCCTCGGGTCCGTCGAAGGCCGACAGCGAGGCGCGCAGCGTCAGGTTCAGCGGTTCGAGCAGCGACTCGGGCGCGGTGACGTTGACGTCATCGATGATCGACTTGCGCGCCGTCTGCACGGCGTTCATCACCGGCGGCGCCCCGGCCGGCACTTCGCCACCGAAGCGGCACATGCCGCGATAGCCCACGCCCGAGGCATCCAGGCCCTTCCGCTTGCCGGCCTGCACCTCGGCAAGCTCGCCGCTGTAGGCGACGCGGTTGCACGACTCGGTATAGACAATCTCGCCAAACGTTCGGGAGGCGGGAGCATTTCGCCCCCCCAGATCGACATCGCAGCTCAAAAGCAGCATGCCGCAGAGCAGCGGAGCCCGACGCCAGCCCGACGAGGAACGCCACACATCCGCTGCGCCTTCCCCCCTCCCCTGCGCCCCGCTCGGGCGAACGCCACTCCCCTTGTGCAGACCGGTACTGAAGCGTTTGGTCTTCATCTGGCTTTTGTATCGCGGTTCGCTCCCCGCTGTCACCCACCACCCCAATCAGCAGTCTCTTTGCAGTAGTATCGCGCCATGTCTATCTCGACCTCGCAGACAGC